>NZ_KV791441.1:16948-69350 GCF_001807895.1 Stenotrophomonas sp. HMSC10F07 | reverse complement strand
GGCATGGATGCCGCGGCCAAGCCCCCATGGATGGGTTTACGGCGTCCCCCGACCCGCCTACCCACCCGGCCAAGCCCAAGAATCACGCTGTAGCGCCACCACGGAGGGGCTCCGCCGTTCGCCGCCCCCCGCCGAAGGCGCGCTTCCGCGCTGCAACATGCCCGCGCGCCATCCTGCGCCATCATGGTCCCCCGCCCCCGCCAGGACCACGCCATGCAGCAGTACCTGCTTCTGATCTATATCGAGCCTGCCCTGCTGCAGGCGCTGCCCACCGAAGAATTCAACGCGCTGATGCGCGACTGCCTGGCCCACGCCGACAAGCTGCAGGCCGAAGGCACGCTGCTGGCCGCCCAGAAGCTGCAGCCGGTCGATACCGCACAGACCCTGCGCGTGCGCGATGGACACAGCCGCGTGCTCGATGGCCCGTTTGCCGAAACCCGCGAGCTGCTGGCCGGCTTCAACCTGATCGTGGCGCGCGACCGCGACGACGCCATGCGCATCGCCCGCGACTTCCCGTGGGCACGCTTCGGCAGCATCGAAGTGCGGCCGCTGGAAGACATGGACGCCGAGCGCGAACGCTGCGGCGCCCCGGCTGCGGCTATGGCAGCAGCCGTACTCTGATCTCGCGCGGGCCGACGCCTTCGTTGCCGCTGTAGTCGCGCACGCTGGCACGCACGATGTACTCGCCCGGCGGCAACGCCGCCGGCTGCCAGCGTCCGGTTTCCATCAGGCCATCACGCACGGTGTTGGTGGCCAGGTAGCGGAACCGGGTCACCGCGCTGCCATGCACCGTGATGCCGCTGTCCGGTGCGTAGGCCACGCGCACCGCTTCCCGCTGCGGCGGCATGCGGTTGAACACGATGTTCCAGCGCGGCTGCTCGTAGCCCTGCAGCGGATGTCCCGTAGCATCGAGAATCTGGTAACCCACCTGGTACATGCCCAGCCGGCGTCGTGGCAGATTGTTGTCGACCTGGTCCCAGGCCTCCACCACGATCTGCACGCCACGCCCCTGCCGCGCAACCATCACCACGCCATCGCTGCCGGCGGCCATCGGTTGGTCGTTGTCGTCCAGCAGTGCTACATCAGTGATGCGCGGTGCGAAGTGATCGGCGTAGTTATGGAAGCCAAGCGCCACCGCATTGGTTTCGAAACCACCGGTGCCCACCGCCAGGTGCACGTGCGCCTGGTTGTTGATGCTGCCCAGGCGGTCTCCCACGTGGATGCGCATGCCACGGCGCACGCGCATCCGCTGCAGCTTGCCCTGCTCGTCATACAGCGCCTGCCAGCGCGCGTCGAACGGCACATCGCGCGGGGTGCGGCCGACACGCATGTGGATGTACTTGAGGCGGTCCACCGCCAGGCCCTCGGCCTGCTCGCCCAGGTTCCAGGCCGCCACCGGGCTGCTGATCTTGCCATCGGCAATCGCCAGCACGGTCTGGCCCACATCACCGCGCACGTCGAAGCCGCCATGCAGGTGGTGGCGGCTCTCACCGCTGAAGTTGCCGCGCACTTCACCCAGGGTGCCGACCACTTCGTGCCAGCCGTCCTGCGGTGCGAGCGGCCAACGGCCGCCCGTCTTCGGCAGCGCGGCATCGGCGGCCGGGCCGACCAGTGCCGGCGCCGGCAGTTCGCCCACCGGCAGCGGACGCAGGCGATGCAGGCGGTAGCCTGCGGCGTCGGCCACCAGCACGCTGCCATCGGCATCCAGCGCCAACCCGCTGGGGCGGGCCAGGCGTGGCAGGCGACCGTTGCCGACCAGTGCGATCTGATGGCCCTGCGGCGTCACCTGCACGATGCGGCCATCCATATCCCCCACGTACAGCACGCCATCGTGGGTGGTGGCCAGCGACAGCGGCCCATTGATCACGCCGCCGCCG
The DNA here is from genome assembly GCF_001807895.1 of Stenotrophomonas sp. HMSC10F07. Taxonomy (NCBI): domain Bacteria; kingdom Pseudomonadati; phylum Pseudomonadota; class Gammaproteobacteria; order Lysobacterales; family Lysobacteraceae; genus Stenotrophomonas; species Stenotrophomonas sp. HMSC10F07. The sequence goes on along the minus strand of NZ_KV791441.1, from coordinate 67,473 downwards.
GCGACCACGGTGCTGACCGTGCCATCGGTCCCCACCCGGCGCACGGCGTTGTTGAACAGATCGGCCACCAGCAACGCACCCTGCGCGTCGAAGGCCAGCGCCACCGGCGTATCGAAACGCGCAGCGGCGCCCGCGCCATCGGCAAAGCCTGGCCGATCACCACCGGCCAGGGTGCGCACACTGCCATCGGTACCGATCACCCGGATGCGGTCATTGAACGTGTCCGCCACGTAGACCTGGCCCTGCGCGTCCACCGCAACGCCCATCGGTGCATCGAAGCGGGCCTGCATGGCAGGGCCATCGGCGAAGCCCTGTTCACCACCGGCCAGCGTGGTCACCTGGCCATCGGTGCCGATGCGGCGGATCGCATGGTTGCCCGTGTCGGCCACGTACAGGTTGCCCTGCGCATCACCGGCAATGCCCGAAGGCGTATTGAAGCTGGCCTGCAGCGCAGGGCCATCGATACGGCCCTCGCCCTGCCCGGCCACGGTTTCAACGCGGCCATCGGGCAGGCGGCGGCGGATCCGGTTGTTGTCACCGGCATCGGTGAAATAGATACTGCCATCGGTGCCGCGCAGCAGTGCATACGGGTCGGCGAAGCGCGCCTGCGCGGACGCACCGTCGCGGTCGCCGGGGTGACCATCGCCGGCCAGCGGCTCGATCTGCGCGGTCCAGGCCAGCGGCGTGGGCACCGGGCCGGCAGGGCCGGCCAGCGTTTTCAGCGGGGTATCCCACCAGGTTGCAGCCAAGCCCACCGCCGTTGCCAACGCCACCCCTGCCGCCATCCATTGCCACCGTGCCATCGTGTTGCGCTGCCTCTGCCTGCTGCTTGAAGAGGCACCGACAATAGACGCTGAGCGTGCGATCCGCCACGGCCGATCATGCGGCTGAACACCAGGATTCGCTTCGTCGTGCTTGTCCTCGCTGGCCGGAGCAGGTTCAATGCGGTTCCCACGGATGGAGATTCTCCATGCCCCGCGTTCTCCCCCTCACCGCCCTGCTGCTGGCCGCATTGGCCAGCGCGCCCGCCTCCGCTTCGATCACGGTGGCCCCGCAGACGCCATCGGCCACCGCCGATGCAGTACACGCGGCGTACGCCACGCGTTGGGATGAAGCCATCCAGCAGGCACGCGACGGCAACACGCTGGGTGCGCTGATCAGCATGGAGCGGCTGATGGAAGATCCGTTGCTGGACGACTTCGATGCCGAGCATCGCGGCCGCGCCTCGCAGGTCGCCGGCTGGACCGCGCTGATGCAGAAGAAGCCGGACCAGGCCCGCCGCTACCTGCAGCGGGCGCAGGAGGCCCTGCCGGAGGATGCACAGATCCTGCTCACCCAGGTGTCGGTGGAACTGTCGGACAACCAGCCGGCCGCAGCCACCACTTTCCTGGTGAAGGCACTGCAGCACGCCGACGCACCGCTGCCGATCGATCACCACGCCATCAACTACCTGCAGTACCGCCTGCGTGAGCAACCGCAGAAGCGCATGGACCTGCTGCAGGCGCTGTTTGACAACGGCTGGAAGAGTGGCGGCCTGGAACCCACCGGGCTGTGGCTGGCGCTGGCCACGCTGCAGGCCGACAACGGCCGTGGCGACAGCATTCCGGCCACGCTGGCGCGCATCGACAGCCCGGCCGAGATCATCCGCCTGCGCAGCGACAAGCGCTTTGATCGCTATGTCGATCGCGGTGACGCGCGTTTCGATCCGGTGCAGGCGGCACAGCGCCACCTCGATGAACTGCGTGTTTCCGGCCTGCTCGACCGCGCACTGGACGCGCGCATGGCCGAGTTCAGCACCACCTTGCTGATGCTGGACCGCAACGAGGAGGTGCTGTCGTTGACCGAGGGCATGGCCGGTGCCGCCAGCAACGGCGAATCGCCTGCCGCTGCGGAGGCGGAATGGGTGGCCTGGCTGCTCAACAGCCGGCTCACCGCACTGCGCCGGCTGGGCCGCACCGATGAGGCACTGGCCACGGCGAAACAGGCCGCCCGCATCGGCGCGCTCGGCCCGGATGGTGTCGAGCACCAGATGAATGTCGGCTTCGTGTTCAGTTCGCTGGGGCGCATGCAGGACGCTGCGCAGGCAGTGAATGACATGCCGGGCCTCGCCGGTTACGGCAAGGCCGCACAGGCGCTGCTGCAGTTCGCCGCCGCCCGCGAGCGCGGCGATGCCAAGGCGCGCGATGCAGCACGCGCGGTGATCCTGGCCCAGCGCGACGATGCCCGCCTGTTCCATCGCGAAATGCTGCTGGAGGAAGGCGACCTGGACGGTGCCGCCGCCGTGCTGATCGAACAGCTGCGCTCGCCGGTTGAACGCGGTGAAACCCTGGCCAGCCTGCAGGACATGCGCACCTATCCGTCATTGCCGGGCGATGTGCGCATCGATGCCGCGTGGCGTGCACTCAAGCAGCGTGCCGACGTGCAGGCGGAGGTGGCACGCGTCGGCCGCATCGAGCGCTACGACCTGGTCAGCACTTCCACCTCGCGCTGAGTCCCTGCTAGCGGGCTGGCACTTCGGTGCGGATGCCCATCGCTTCGCGGTAGCGCGCGTACAGCGCCATCACCTTGTCCACATAGGCCAGGGTTTCGGCGTAGGGCGGCACGCCCTTGTAGCGGGTGACCGCACCGATGCCCGCGTTGTAGGCAGCCGCCGCCAACGGGCGATCGCCGTTGTAACGGCGCAGCAGCGCGCGCATGTAGCGGGCGCCGCCCTCGATCGACTGCTGCGGCGAGAACGGATCGCGCACGCCATATTCCTGTGCGGTCTCCGGCATCAACTGCATCACGCCCTGTGCGCCCTTGCTGGATACCGCCAGCGCGTCGAAATTGCTTTCGGCATGGGCGATGGCACGCAGCCAGGCATCATCGACGCCGGTGGCCTTGGACGCGGCCTTGAACTGCCTGGCGTGCTGCGCGAGCTGCGGCTTGCCGACCTTGCCCAGGCCCTCGTGCGCCGGCTCGCCCGGCGGCGTGGCCACGGTGAACTTCAGGAATACCCGCGAGCCGGGCAGGTTGCGGGTGGAATAGACCAGCACGCCGTCCTGCTCGCGCTCGTACAGCACACCACTGAACACGCCCATGTTGCCCCACAGGTTCGGGGCCTGGATGGCGTTGTCGTCGATCTCCTTCGGCGTGCACCGCGATCCCGGCTCCGGTGCGGTGGCCAGGCTGACGGTGTTGCCCTGCACGCAGCGATAGACCGTGCGCGCGGCAGCCATCCCGGGCCACAGGATGGGCAGCAGCACCAGTGCAAGCAGGAGAGGTCGATGGAACATGGCGGCCGGATGATCCGGCCGCGCCCGCGAATGTTGGGTGAATGGGCGGTTGGCAGGGCTGCGCCCTGCACCCGTGGTAGTGCCGGCCGCTGGCCGGCAACCTCAACAGCAACAGCCGTTTTCCCGCGAGGAGGCGGGGTGGGTCCCGCGACCTGCCGGGGTCAGATCACGTTGCTGAGCAACGGGATCTGACCCCACTTCGGATCACTTCGCGGCCCTCCGGCGCACCCAATACCCCGCGCCCAGCAGCGCGAACCACACCGGGCTGGCGATCAGCGCCTGGCGGGTGTCGCCCTGCAGGCTCAGCAGCACCAGCACGGCGGCGAAGAACACCAGGCAGGCCCAGCACATGGCAACGCCGCCGGGCATCTTGAAGATCGAGGCAGCGTGGCGCTCCGGGTAGCGGCGGCGATAGGCCATGTAGGCCACCAGGATCAGCGACCAGACGAAGATGAACAGCACCGTGGCCAGCGTCGTCACCAGGGTGAAGGCGGTCACCAGGTTCGGAATCAGGTAGATCAGCAGCGTGCCGCCCAGCAGGCACAGGCACGAGAACAGCAGGCCTCGGGCGGGCACGGCAGCGCGTGACAACTTCGACAGCCCGCGCGGGGCGTGACCCTCTTCGGCCAGGCCGTACAGCATGCGGCTGGTGGAGAAGATGCCACTGTTGGCCGAGGACGTGGCCGAGGTCAGCACCACGAAATTGATCAGGCTGGCGGCGGCGGGAATGCCGGCCAGCACGAACAGCTGCACGAACGGGCTCTTGTCCGGCACCACCTGGCGCCACGGGGTGACCGCCATGATCGCGATCAGCGCCAGCACATAGAAGATGATGATGCGCACCGGGATCGAGTTGATTGCCTTGGGCAGGTTGCGCTCGGGATCGGCGGTTTCGGCGGCGGTGGTGCCGACCAGCTCGATGCCGACGAAGGCGAACACCGCAATCTGGAACCCGGCGAAGAAGCCGACCAGGCCCATCGGGAACATGCCGCCGTCATTCCACAGGTTCGACAGCGACGCGGTGTGGCCGCTGGGTGAAGTGAAGCCCCACGCCACCAGCCCGGCGCCGGTGATGATCAGCGCACAGATCGCCACGATCTTGATCAGCGCGAACCAGAATTCCATTTCACCGAACAGCTTCACCGTCACCAGGTTCAACGCCAGCAGCAGCATCACGCAGGCCAGCGCCGGTTTCCAGGCCTCAAGCCCGGGGAACCAGAACTGTGCGTAGGCGGCAATCGCGATCACGTCGGCAATCGCGGTGACGATCCAGCAGAACCAGTAGGTCCATCCACAGAAGAACCCGGCCCACGGGCCGAGCAGGTCGGTGGAGAAGTCGATGAAGGATTTGTACTGCAGGTTGGACAGCAGCAGCTCGCCCATCGCACGCATCACGAAGAACAGCATCGCGCCGATGATCAGGTAGACAAAGACGATGGACGGGCCGGCCAGGCTGATGGTCTTGCCCGAGCCCATGAACAGGCCGGTGCCGATGGCACCGCCGATGGCGATCAGTTGCAGGTGGCGGTTGGACAGGCTGCGGCGCAGGTGCTCGGGGGGCGTGGCGGGCTCGGTCATGGGCGCGGGAAGGGGCGGGCGAAGCGTTCGACGGTAGTCCTCCGCGGCGCCGAGCGCCAGCGCCAGACGGCCCCATTGCGTCAAAGCAGGCCGCTTTCACCACAATGTGACCGAATACCGTATTGATCCCATTCCGCCCGGCCCGGTGCCATGCTCAGATAGCCGCACCTGCCCAAGGACCGGCCCGACCATGCGCCCTGCCCCGCCCGCCCTGCTGGAGCCCCGGCAATGAGCCGCCTGCGCGTCATCATCGGCGGTACCGCACTGGCCCTGCTGGCCGCTGCGGTGCCGATCGCGGTCATGGCCTACGCCACCTGGGACCGCGCGGTCAGCGTCGAACAGCAGCGCCTGCGCGACATCGCCGATCGCACCCTGCGCCGCTCCGACCTGTCCTACCAGGAGGCGCTGGCGGCGCTGAAATCCGCCGAAGCCGGTGCCTACGTGTCCTGCAGCCCCGAGCACATCCGGCGCATGCAGACCCTGGTAATGACCACCCCATCGATTGACCAGATGGGCTACTTCGAAGGAGGCAAGCTGCGCTGCACCTCCTGGGGGCCGTTCCTGTCGGATGTGGATCAGCCCAGGCCGGACCACGTCACCAGCGACGGCGCCGGCATCGCAGTGGACGTGCGCCCGGAAATCAGCGGGCGACGCCAGGTGCTGGCGATCCTGTATGGGTCCTACGACGCTCTGGTGGACCCACGCCGCTTCGTCGATGTCATCGCCGACCCGAATGTGCGGCTGGCACTGGCCAGCCCCGATGGACGCCTGCTGGCCAAACAGCCCGGCCTGGATCCGGACCTGCTGCAGGCACTGCTGCGCGACCCGGGCGAAGGCCTGGACCACACCACGCTGTTCGCTACCGCGCGCAACGAGGAATGGCTGGCCGTCGCCACTACACCGCGCACCGCGCTTGCCGCGGCCTTCCGCCAACAGGCCTGGCTGTACGTGCCGGCGGGCCTGCTGCTGGCCGCCGCCGGGGCCGGCCTGGTGATCTGGCTGTCGCGGCGCCGCCTTTCCCTGCGCGGCGAACTGGCCACCGCCATCCGTCGCCGCGAGCTGTACCTGCATTACCAGCCGATCATCGAACTGGACACCGGCATCTGCGTCGGCGCCGAGGCGCTGGTGCGCTGGCAACGCCCGGATGGCACCCAGGTGCGCCCTGACCTGTTCATTCCACTGGCCGAAGAGGCCGGCATGATCGCCGACGTCACCGACCTGGTGATCGAGAACGTGGTGCGCGACATGCGCGAGCTGCTGGTCGCCGACCGCAGCGCGCACATCGCGATCAACCTCGCCGCCGAAGACATCAGCAGCGGTCGCGCCCTGAAGATGATCTCCCGGCACATGGCCGGCAGCGGCATCCTGCCGCAGCAGATCTGGATGGAGGCCACCGAACGTGGCTTCCTCGATCTGGACCGCGCGCGCACCATGCTCGCCGCCGCCCGCCGCGCCGGCCACAGCGTGGCCATCGATGATTTCGGGGTCGGCTTCTCCAGCCTGCAATACCTGCAGCAGCTGCCACTGGATGCGCTGAAGATCGACAAATCATTCATCGATGCGATCGGTACCGAAAGCGCCACCAGCCCGGTCACGCCGCACATCATCGACATGGCCAAGGAGCTGGGCCTGTGGGTGGTGGCCGAGGGCGTGGAAACCGAAGCGCAGCTGGCCTACCTGCACAGCCGGCATGTGGAATTCGGACAGGGCTGGCTGTTCTCGCGGCCGCTGCCGCGCGATGAGTTCGTCGCCTTCCATCAGAAGCGGCAACAGCAGTACGGCGCTGCACGCGAACACATGCAGAACCCGCGCAGCGTGCCGATCGAGCAGGTACCACTGGATTAGCAAGGCAAAAGCAAGGCCCACGGTAGTGCCGGCCGCTCGCCGGCACCGCGTCATCACTGATCAATAGCTACGCCCACGCCTTCGGCCGTGCCAGCAACCACGCGGCGGTCACCGCCAGCAACAGCAACGGCAGCCATCCCAGCTGGCGTGGGCCGCTGGCCTGCAGCAGCACCCCGCCTGCCACGCCGCCGGCCGCAATGGCCAGGTTCCAGCCGGTCACCAGCATCGATTGCGCCAGGTCCGCAGCGGCCCCGGCGCGCCTTGCCAAGGCGGTCTGGAACAGGGTCGGCACGGCACCGAACGCCACGCCCCACAGGATCGTCGCCAGCAGCAGCGCGCTCGCCACGCCTGGCCACACCAGCAAGGCCAGCACCGGAACGATGAAACCGATCACCGCCGCCCACACCAGCGCATGCAGGTAGCGATCCACGCCCCAGCCGGCCATCGCGATGCCAGCAATCGCCGCCATGCCGAACGCAAGCAACAGCCGGTCCAGCCACGCACCGGCACCCGCGTCGACGGCCAGCGGCTCGATGTAGGTGTACAGCACGTTGTGCGCCAGCACGTACAGCGCCATCACCAGCAGCGCACTGCGTACACCGGGCAGGCGCCACACGGTCGCCAGCGAAGTGCGTTGCCCGGCCCCAGCGGCCGGCAGCGCAGGCAACGCCCAGCGCGCGTAGGCCAGCAGCAGCAGACCCAGCACGCTCATCAACGCGAACGCCCAGCGCCAGCCGATCTGCTGGCCAAGCAGCGTTCCGGCCGGCACCCCCAACGACAGCGCCAGCGGCGAACCGACCATCGCCACTGCGATGGCCCGTCCCTGCAGCGACGGCACCACCATGCGTGCGGCGTAGCCAGCCACCAGCGACCACAGCAATCCACCGCTCACACCGGCCAGGAAGCGCGCAGCCAGGATCAGCGCGTAACTGCTGCTCAACGCGGTCAGCGTATTGACCACCACGAAGCCGGCGATGGCCGCCAGCAGCAGCGGAAGCCGTGGCAGGCGCTGGGTCAGCGCGGTCATCGGCAGTGCTGCCATCACCGAACCCAGCGCATACACGCTCACCAGCTGGCCGACCGCCGCATCACTCACGCCCAGGCTTTCGCCCATCGGCCGCAGCACACCCGCCGGCAGGGTCTCGGTCAACAGGGTGATGAAGCCACCACCGGCCAAGGCAAGCAGGCCCGCCCACGGCAGGCGCGTGGCCTCGCCGGCCGGACTGGCGGCATCGATGGCATGGCCGCTCATCGCGTTGCCCGCAGGTCGGCATAAATCGCATCGCGCAGGTCATCGACGAAAACGCCATCCATCCCTTCGTACAGGGTGTTGGTCAGCGCCACCACGCTCAGCCCACGCGACGGGTCGACGAACCAGCTGTGCCCGTAGACACCGCCCCAGCGCCAGCTGCCTTCGCGCTGTGGTGTGCCGCTGGCGGCGGCATCGCGCAGTACCGCAAAGCCCAGCCCGAAGCCCCAGCCGGCCGGTTCCGGCGGCCCCTGCTCGCCCACCTGCGGGCTGGCCATCTGCGCCGCCAGCGCGGGCGGCAACAGGCCGGAGCGTTGCACGTCGCGCAAAGCCTCCAGCACCGCCATCACCTCATCGGCGGTACCGACCAGGCCGGCGCCGGCCGAAGCGAACCGACTGGCGTCGGTGGCACGCGCGGGACTGAACTCGATGCCCAGCGTTCCCTCGAAAGGTGCGACCACCTCGCCTTCCTGCAGGCGATGCGGTTGCGGCCTGTCGCTCACATACGGCGTGGCCAGCCGCTCTGCATCGCGCGCAACGAACGCGGTGTCGCGCAGGCGCAACGGGGCAGCCAGCAGGCGCTGGAACAGCGCCTGCAGCGTTTCACCGGTCGCGGCTTCGGCCACCGCACCGGCCACGTCCACGCCCAACGAGTAAAGCCACTGGCTGCCCGGTGCGAACAGCAGTGGCACCTGCGCGATGCGGCGCACGTTCTCGGCCAGGGTCAACGGGTTGGCGTCCATGCCATCGCTGACGCCAGCGCGCGCGTAGGGGCCCTCCGCATCCGCCTCCAGGAAGCGATAGCCCAGTCCGCTGCTGTGGCTGAGCAGCTGGCGCAGGCTGATCGGCGGCGTGCTGCCATCGGCCAGCGCCGGGCGGAAGTCCGGCAGCCAGCGCTGCACCGGCGCGTCGAGGTCGAGCACGCCTTCAGCCACCAGGCGCAGGATCACCGTGGCCAGCAACGGCTTACTGACCGATGCCAGCCGGAACAGCTGATCGCGCTGCATCGGCCTGGCCGACTCGCGATCGGCCAGCCCGCTCGCGCTGGCATGGCGCAGCACGCCGTGCTCGCGCACCAGCACCACCGCACCAACCAGGCGCAACGGATGGACCTGCTGCAGCAGCCGCTGCACCGAAGGCAGCGTCGGTGCAGGTTCAAGGGAAAGAGCGGCATTCATCATGGTGATCCCTGAGGAGAGGCCCGCCACGTTAGGCAGCGCGCGGCGCTGCAAAAAGCCGGTTGCCGCTCCGGGCATCATGGACCGTGCAGTCCGCAATCGGCATCATGCCCGGAACTGCAACGCCGCAAGGGCTGCCCGAGGCCCCGCACCACAGTGTTGCGATGGCCGCGCCGCGTGCCGCGATCACCCGCCCCTACCCTGCCGTTTTCATTGCCGGTACGCCCATGTCAGTCCTGGACAACCTCGCCAACCTGCAGACCTTCGTCCACGCCGCCGACACCCGCAGCTTCGTCGAGACCGGGCGCCTGCAGGGCATCTCCGCATCGGCCGCCGGCAAGTGCGTTGCGCGGCTGGAGCACGCACTGGGCGTGCGCCTGTTCCACCGCAGCACGCGCAGCATCACCCTCACCGCCGAGGGCCAGCTGTTCCTGGCGCGCTGCCGGCGCATCCTCGACGAACGCGATGCCGCGCGCACCGAACTGGCGCAACCGCACGCTGCACCGAGCGGCACGCTGCGGATCAGCCTGCCACTGGTAGGCGACCTTACCCTGCCGTTGATGGCCGAATTCATGGCCGCGTATCCGGACATCCGCCTCGACCTGGATTTCAGCGACCGGCTGGTCGATGTCATCGAGGAAGGTTTCGATGCGGTGCTGCGCGTTGGCGAACCCAGCGACTCGCGGATGAACGCACGCCGGCTGGGGGTATTCCCGCGGCGTGTCGTCGCCTCGCCGGGCTACCTGCAGCGTCGCGGCGTTCCACGCACGCCGGCCGACCTGCTGCAGCACACGTTGCTGCACTACCGCTTCCCCAGCACCGGCAAGCTGGAGCCGTGGCCGATCCACTGGCCCGACCACGAAACACCGCAGGAGCTGCCGGTGCACATGGTGGCCAACACCATCGAGGCGCGAGTGGCGCTGGCGCTGCGCGATACCGGCCTGGCCTTCGTGCCGGTGCACTCGGTACGCGATGCGCTGGCCGACGGCCGCCTGGTCACCGTGCTGGAGGATCATGTGCACTCCTGCGGCACCTTCCACCTGCTGTGGCCGTCGGGCCGACACGTATTGCCGAAGCTGCGGGTGTTCATCGACTTCGTCGGCGCCCGCCTGGACACCGTGCCGTAGCCGCGATCGATCCACCGCATGCCCGGCCCACCGTAGATCCACGCCATGCGTGGATGCTTCTTGTAGAGTCGAGCCATGCTCGGCGGTGCCAACCCGACCATTCAGCCAACCCCGCTATACTGGCCGCTCATTCCTCCCAGAGGCTCGCGACCAATGCGCCATTGATGCCGCCGTCTTCCCAACAGACGGCCTGACTCTTCCCGCCCCTGCGCGCAGGGGAGAACCGGCATCCATGGAGGTCGCATGACCACACATTCCCTCACGCTCGATCGCGTGTCGTATCGGCTGGCCGACGGCCGCCCGCTGTTTTCCGATCTGTCGTTTTCCTTCGATCCGGTCGCCACCGGTCTGGTCGGTGCCAATGGCACCGGCAAGAGCGTGCTCGCACGCCTGCTGGCCGGTCGGGTGCGGCCAGAGAACGGGCAGGTGCGCAGCAGCGGCCGCGTGTTCCTGTTGCCGACGCCCGGCTATCCCCCCGCCGGCACGGTCGGTGAACTGGCCGGCGTCGGCGCGGAACTGGCCGCGCTGCAACGCATCGAAGCCGGCAGCGTGGATGAGGCCGACTTCGCCTGCGTCGGCGACCATTGGGATCTGCGCGAGCGCCTGCAGCAGCAATGGCAGGCGCTCCGCCTGCCCGACGATCTCGATCCCGCCCAACCCGCCGCGCGTCTCAGTGGCGGCCAGGCCATGCAGGTGGCGCTGTCCGGCGCCTGGGCCAGCGGCGCCGATTGGCTGATCCTGGACGAACCCAGCAACCACCTCGATGGCCGCCATCGCCAACAGTTGTACGAACGGTTGCAGCAGTGGCGCGGCGGCCTGCTGGTGATCAGCCATGATCGCGAGCTGCTGGCGCAGATGCAGCAGATCGTCGAGCTCGACGCGCGCGGGCTGCATCGCTATGGCGGGCCGTGGCAGCACTACGCCGACGCGCGGGCCGCCGAACGCGAAGCGGCCGCCGCACAGCTCGACCACGCCCGCGCCCAGCACCGGCAGCAACAGCGCAGCGCGCGCGAGCAGCACGAACGCCAGCAGCAGCGCCAGGCACGTGGCAATCGCGATGCGAAGCAGGCCAACCAGGCACCGATCCTGCTTGGCCGGCAGAAACAGCGTGCAGAGGCCAGCCACGGGCGCGCGCAACAGGTACAGGCCGATCGTCTTCAGGCCAGCGCCGACCAGCTGCGCGCAGCGGCTTCGGCAGTTCACGCCGCGCCGGAGCTGGCGCTGTTCGCCGGTGACGGTGAACGCGGCAACGCACGTCTGCTGCAGGCGGAGTCGCTGGTGCTGCCGCAGGGTTGCAGTGCACCGTTGCAATTGGAGATCCGCCGCGGCCAGCGCATCGCCGTGGTCGGTGACAATGGCAGTGGCAAGTCCACGCTCCTGCGCGTGCTGGCCGGCCAGCTGCCTGCACGCAGCGGCATCGTGCAGCGCCATGCACCACTGGCGCTGCTCGACCAGCAGCTGCTGGGATTGTCCGGCGAACGCAGCATTCTCGACACCGTGCAGGCCGCCAACCCGGTGGCGGATGCGGGTGAACTGCGCACACGGCTGGCCCTGCTCGGGCTGGACGCGCAGCGCATCCAGCGGGCAGCCCATAGCCTCAGTGATGGTGAACGGGTGAAGGGCGCCCTGGCCAGCGTGCTGTATGCCGACCCCGCACCGCAGCTGTTGCTGCTGGACGAGCCCGGCAACGCACTGGACCTGAGCGCACTGCAGGCACTGGAAGAACTGCTGGCGGCGTGGCCGGGTGCCCTGGTGATGGTCAGCCACGACCGGCACCTGCTGCAGGCGTTGCGGCCGACCCACGTGCTGCAGGTGGGCACCGGGGGTTGGCAGTGGCGTGACGGCTTGTAGATCCACGCCAAGCGTGGACCTGCTGCAGCAGCCGAACGTCGGCTCGGCTCTACAGGATTGTCCGCAACGGATCGCACTGTAGAGTCGAGCCATGCTCGACTCCGCCATGCATCCATCCACGCGTGGCCTATCGACCAGGGGTAGTGCCGGCCGCTGGCCGGCAACCCATGGATCCTCAGTGCACCGTCACCGCTTCCACACCGGGAATGCCTGCGGCAGCTGTTGCCACAGCAGCGGCCCCGCACGCAGTTCCTGATCGTTGAGCAGGCACGCGTCCAGCTCCGCACGCACCGCGCGCTCATCCATGTGCACGCCAATCACCACCAGCTCCTGGCGGCGGTCGCCCCACAGCGGGTGCCACAGCCGCTGCATCGCCGAATGCGCGGCCGCATCCGGGAAGTCTTCCAGACCCGGCAACGGAGCGCTCCAGCAGTCGGCCTGCTGCCGCGCCCAGCCCAGGTCGCTGTACGGCAGTGGCGTGGGCGGCAGCAATGGCGCGGTGTCCTCCAGCCCAGCCCGCACGCGATCACGCGCGGCGTACCAGAACCCCGCCGCCTGCGTCCGCGTCGCGGCGCCCACGGTGTTCAGCTCGCCCACCCAGTCCATCCGGTTGGCCAGCCAGAACCAGCCCTTGCTGCGGATCACGCCGGGCATCCCCGACTGCAGCGCGTGGGCGAAACGCGCGGGATGGAACGGTCGCCGCGAGCGGTAGACGAAACTGGCGATGCCGTACTCCTCGGTTTCGGGCGTGTGTTCGCCACGCAGTTCCTTCACCCAACCCGGCGCACGTTGCGCACGCTCGTAATCGAAGCGGCCGGTGTCCAACAGCTCGGCCAGGGGAACATCGCCGAAGCGGGACAGCAGCAGCTTCGCGTCGCGGTTCAGGCCGCGCAACACGGCCAGCGTGTCCTGCAGCACGTCGTCATCCACCTGGTCGACCTTGCTGACCACGATCACGTCGGCGAACTCGACCTGCTCGCACAGCAGGTCGACCACCCCCCGGTCGTCATCCGGCCCGGCCTGCTGGCCGCGCTCGGCCAGGCGCAACGTGGAGCCGAAGTCGGCGAGAAACGCGCTGCCATCCACCACCGTCACCATCGTATCCAGGCGCGCGATGTCGCTCAGGCTGAAGCCCTGCTCGTCACGTACCGCGAACGTGGCCGCCACCGGCATCGGCTCACCGATGCCGGTCGACTCGATCAACAGGTAGTCATAGCGCCCGGCGTCGGCCAGGCGCCGCACTTCCTGCAGCAGGTCATCGCGCAGCGTGCAGCAGATGCAGCCATTGCTGAATTCCACCAGCGTCTCTTCGGTGCGGCGCAGTTCGGCGCCGCCCTCGCGCACCAGCTGCGCATCGATGTTGACCTCGCTCATGTCGTTGACGATGACGGCCACACGCAGGCCCGCGCGGTTGCGCAGGATCTGGTTGAGCAGGGTGGTCTTGCCGGCCCCGAGGAAGCCGGACAGCACGGTGACCGGAAGGCGACGGTCGGCGCGGGAAACAGTGTTCATGTCGGAGCGGGTTGGCTACGGAACGGAAATGTTACTGTATAACACTATCTTCGCAAGGAGCGTCCCCTGATGAAGTCGCCGTCTGCCGCCCTGCTCGATGCCGGCGCGGTCGCGCTGTCCAGCCTGTGCCTGCTGCACTGCCTGGCGCTGCCCCTGCTTGCAGCCGCGCTGCCGCTGTTCGGCAGCTGGGCCGAAGCCGAATGGGTGCACCTGCTGTTCGTGGCCATCGCCTTGCCGCTGACCGGGTATGCACTATGGCGGGCGGAGCGCCGCCATCCGTTGCCGGTGCTGGCCTGGGCCACCGCCGGCGCCGGGCTCGGCCTGCTGCTGGCCGGCGCGCTGGCGTTGCCCTCGCACGACTGGGAAACACCGATGACCGTCACCGGCAGCCTGCTGCTGGCCGCCACGCATATCTGGAACGCGCGGCACCGGCATGGGTAGTGCCGGCCGCTGGCCGGCAACTGCGTGAGCTTCGGACGCAACCTGCAGTTGCCGGCCAGCGGCCGGCAACACCCGCTCATTTGCCGTAGCGGCGCAGCAGCTCGACCAGCACTTCGGCCTCGGCCGCCCGCTGCTGCGGGTCGTCGGCGCCGACCACATGTTCCTGCAGGTGCTCGTGCAGCAGCTCCATCAGCAGGCTGTGGGCGGCGCCGCGCACCGCAGCAACCTGCACCAGCACGTCCGCACAGTCACCTGCTTCACCCTCGGGCTTGTCCAGCGCCTGCTCCAACGCTGCCACCTGGCCGCCGATACGGCGTACCCGGGTCAGCAGCTGCTTTCGATTCCTGTGTACATGGGCCATGGATGGATCGTATACCCTATGGGGGTATCCTTCCACCCTCTGGTCTTCCCATGCATCTGGACGCCCTCGCCGCCGCCCGTCGCCACGAACACCGCTTCGACGACGGCAACCCGCTGGCCGAGCGCAATACCCGCCGCGCTCTGTGGCTCACCGTCAGCATGATGCTGGTGGAAATTATCGGCGGCTGGTGGTTCAACTCCATGGCCGTGCTCGCCGACGGCTGGCACATGAGTTCGCACGCACTCGCGCTGGGCCTGGCAGTGTTCGCCTACCGCTGCGCGCGCCGCTACGCGCACGACCCGCGCTTCGCCTTCGGTACCTGGAAGATCGAGATCCTGGCCGGCTATACCAGCGCCATCGCCCTGCTTGGCGTCGCCGCGCTGATGGCGGTGCAATCGCTGGAGCGGCTGTGGGTACCGGCACCGATCCACTACAACGAAGCCATCGCCATTGCTGCGGTCGGGCTGGGCGTGAACCTGCTGTGCGCCTGGTGGCTGCACGACAGCCCGGGCCACGTGCATCACCACCACGGGCATGACCATGGCCATCACCACGGCCACAACCACAATCACACCCATGCGCACGGTCACGACCTCAACCTGCGCTCGGCGTATGTGCACGTGCTGGCCGACGCCGCCACCTCGGTGCTGGCCATAATCGCCCTGCTCGGCGGCAAGCTGCTGGGCCTGACCTGGCTGGACCCGGTGATGGGCCTGGTCGGCGCCGTGCTGGTCACGGTGTGGGCGATCGGCCTGCTGCGCGACAGCGGCCGCATCCTGCTCGACGCGCAGATGGACGCGCCGGTGGTGGCCGAAGTACGCGAGGTGATCGAACAGGGCCCGTGGCCGGCGCGCCTGGCCGACCTGCACGTCTGGCAGGTGGGTCGCGGCAAGTACGCGGTCAGCGCCAGCGTGGTCACCAGTGACGCCACGCTGGATGCCGATACCGTGCGCAACGCGCTGGCGATCCATGAAGAGCTGGTGCACGTAACGGTGGAGATCCACCGCAGCTGATCCTGCGCGAATGCGGTCGAATCTGTAGAGCCGAGCCATGCTCGGCTGTCGCAGGCCATCAGCCGAGCACGGGCTCGGCTCTACAGTCAGAGCTTCAACATCATCCGCAGCAGGTACATCAGCAGCGGCAGCGCGCTCAGCACCGCACCGCCGATACCGATCCACGGCCAGCGCTCGCCGCGCACGCGCGAGGCCACCGCCAGGCCGCAACCCACCAGCGCCGCACCCAGCACGCCCACGCCCAGCCCTGCGGCCATGCCATTGCCACCCGCAGCGACCGCTGCCTGTGCCGCCACGGTGCCTGCCCCCCACCCCACTGCAATACCCAGCCAACTGGCCACGCCGCACCACGGTGCCTTGCCCTGCGCCATCCGAAAAACCCCTGTGTTCTTGCCGAATTTCTGTACGGGCCACGCCCGCATGCCGCCTACACTAGCCGCACCTGCCCTGTAGGGACATCCCATGCGCACGCTCCGCCTGCTGCTGCCCGGTGCCCTCCTGCTGCTCACTGCCTGCGGCGACGATGCACGGCTTCCCTTCTCCGCCGACCCATTGCAGGGCTGCTTCGCCACCAGCGCGCGCAAACCCGCCGACTTCCGCATCGACAAGGAAGGTGGCCAGTACTTCGTTTCCTTCAGCCGTGGCGAGCAGTGGCAGCGCGAACCCAATGCCCTGCACAAGGCCACGTCCAGCGAGATCAGCCGCTACTTCCGCGACGACGCCGACCAGATCGACAGTGCGCTTATCCGCATGGCCGGCGGCTTCGGCATCTTCCACTTCAACAGGGGCGCGACGCTGAAGGGCAAGGCCAGCGACAGCGACTACATGGCGCTGATGCTGATCGGGGCCGGGCCGGTGTATGCGGTGAAGTGCCCGTAATCCGCAACGATTCTGATAGCTGCCTGGAGCGGAGTGGGAACATCCTGTCTTCTTTGAGGATCGATGCGGATGCTGCTGTTCCTGCTGCTTGCGGCGAGCGCCCTGAAGACCCAGGGCGCCTATGACGAAGTCCGGGAACTGCCCGATGGCCAGATCCTGATAATGCGCACTCTGGATTGGGACCTCGGCGATGGCACGAAGGAGCGCGTTACCGTGCATTGGCTGCTGCAGGAGGACGGCCGCATGCGCTACGACTTCGATCGGCAGCCACCGCAAACCCAGGAGGTCCATCGCCGATCGTGCGCGCGGCAGGGCATGCAGCCGTCGCGTGGCGTCGGCATGATCGCGGGGGAAGGGACCACACACGGTTACAGCTGCACCAGCGCTAGCGTCGGGCCCACGCCCGACTCCTCCCTGCCTGCATCCACGCATGGCGTGGACCTGCTTTGACATCGGCTTGGCTCTACAACAGCTGCGGTACCATGCCCTCCCCCGAACCGCCCCGGTACCCGCCGTGCCCCATTACACCGGCCCCCTGCTGACCCGCGACAGCGCCGACACCCTGCGCCGTGCCCATGACAAGGCCGCCGCCGACTGGCAGGGCTCGCTCGACCTCGGCCGCAGCCAGGACAGCGTGGCGCTGGATGCGGACGGCTTCCACTTCCGGGGCCAGCCCTACCCTTGGCCGGGCAAGCTGAAGGACCGCACGCTGTACTACTGGGATGGCGAGGAATTCGCACCGATCTCGCGCTATAGCGGCTCGCTGATCAAGCTGGTGCCCACCGAATGGGGCGCACCGACCTTCGAGATCGACGGCATCAAGATGCTGCCGACCTCGAAGCTGTCGCCGTTCGAGGATGCACGCCGCAAGGTGGAGCTGGTCGCCCCGGCCGGCAAGGTCATCCTCGATACCTGCGGTGGCCTGGGCTACTTCGCCGCCTGCGCGCTGGAGGCCGGTGTCGGCCAGATCCGTTCATTCGAGAAGAACGCCGATGTGATGTGGCTGCGCACGCTCAACCCGTGGTCGCCGGATCCAGACTCGGCTGCCGCCGGTGGTCGCCTGCAGTTCAGCCACGGTGACGTTTCGCAGCAGATCGAACGGGTGGCCAGCAACAGTGTCGACGCAATCCTGCACGACCCACCGCGCTTCGGCATCGCCGGCGAGCTGTACTCGCAGGTGTTCTACGACCACCTCGCCCGCGTCATCCGCAAGGGCGGTCGCCTGTTCCATTACACCGGCGCGCCGAACAAGCTGACCAGCGGCCGCGACGTGCCGCGTGAAGTGGCCAAACGCCTGGAAAAGGCTGGTTTCAAGGCCGAACTGGCGCTGGACGGCGTGCTGGCCGTCAAGCGCTGAGCCTCACTCCGAATCAACCTTGGCCAGCTTCATCACCCACGCCGGCACCTCCGGTTCGCCGGCGTAGAAGTCCTTCGGCTTGTTCTCCGCCATCGCCCAGCGATGCAGCCAGCTCGGGCCATAGCGGCCGTTGTAGCCTTCCGCACCCCGCGCATACGCCGGGTCACGCATCGCTTCGTCCAGTGAAATGAAGCGATAGCCGCGGCGCTTCGTGGCCGCCACCAGTTCGGCAAGGGTGGCCGCATTGAGCTCGTTGGCGTGCATCAGCCACACCTGCGGCAGCGCGTACCCCAGCAGCGCCTGCGACTGCTTCTCGTAGTAATCCAGCTTGTTCAGCATGTACGGCACGTAGCCCTTGCGCAGCTGCGCCAGCGTCGCGTCGCTCGCCGGCGAATCCGCCTGCTCGTTCATCACGTTGGCATAGGCGAACGCCCACACCCATTCCCCGTTGTCCACCGTCACCGGTGCCACGCGATAGCCCTGCTGCTTGAAGAACGCCTCCATCTGCACGCGCTCATCCGCGGTGCGCCCGGCCCGCAGGTAGGGGTGGCGCATCCACTGTGGCGCCTGCCCCTTCTCGGCCAGCAGCGGCCGCAGCACCGTTTCGCCGCGCAGGAAATCCTTCTGGAACGCCGCCACGCCTTTCGCATTCAGATCCATGTGCGAGTACGTGTGGTTGCCCAGCACATAGCCCGCATCGCGCCAGTCGCGCAGCATCTGCACCCGCGCCGGCTGCACCTGTCCATTCACCTCAAGCTTGTTCTCATTGACGAAGCCCACCACCGGCACGCCGGCCTCGCGCAGCTGGGCCATCAACGCTTCGTGCCGCGCCTGCAGATCCGGCGGCACGATCTGGTCCAGCCGTGCCCATGGCAGATCATCGATGGTCACCGCGATACGACGGTCCACCTCGGCGGCGTGTACGGCCAGCGAACACAGCAACAACGGCAACGCACGCAGCAACAAGCGCATCAGGTCTTCCCTGGAGTGGCGAGGCGTCGACTGTAGCGCGATTGCCGCGCGCCGCCGAGCGTGCGCTCTGCATGTCTCGGATCCGGTCGGCCGCGGAGGCCCGTCAGGCCACTGCCGATCGTGCCGCCCGAACCCGCACGATCGCCCGCCACAGGGAGATGCCCCCCACCATCGTCGCCATCAGCAACGCTACCAGCACCAGCGCCAGGTCGTCCGGATTGCGCATCAGCGTTGCGTTCTCGCGCGCCAGGATGTGGAACACCACGGACTGCGCCTGCACCAGCGGGGTATCGCCTTCCGCCACCAGGTCCATCAGGCATGCCGTGGGTGACAAGCGCGCCACGCTGTTCCATGCGTTCTCGTACAGGTGCAGCGTCCACCCGGCCAAGCACAGTGCGCCGCCATGCAGCAGCAGCAGCGCCACGTTCGCCGTGCGCAGCCCATCGCGCAGCCACAGCGCGCGGCTCGCGCACACCGCCATCGCACCCAGCAGCGCCAGCACGATGCCCGCCAATGGAATCCAGCTCAATGGCTGCCAGTCGTCCAATGCACCGGCGCGCGCCATCACCTGTTCGGCCATCTGCAACCGCGCCTGCTCATCCGGGCCACCGCACGCCGCGGTGATCGGCTCCAGCAGCAGGTCGACGCGGCAATGGAAGAACCCGGAAGCCAGTGCAACGGACAGCAACGCGACCAGCTGCAGCATCAGCAGGATCGGCCCCTGCCCACAGATGCGGCGGATTCGGGAGGTGGCAGCGCTCATCGGTTCATCCATGACAGCAAAGAGCCATCCTAACCAAGCAGTTCGCACGTGTCGGCTGGCGGATGCGACACACACTACGCGGCGCCGTTACGATGGCACGGTTGTTTGAATGCGAATTTTCCTTGGTATTCCCGATGGTGATGCTGTACCTGATCGTACGAACGCTGCTGCGCCTGCTGGCATTCGTGCTCGCGTGGTGGCTGCTCGCGTGCCTGATCGACGCGCGCGCCGCCCGGCTGCCACGCGTCCCGCTGAACCTGCCGGCGCACAGCAGCAGCCCGCGCAGGAAGGATCGGCGCATCTACGCGCGCAAGCTGCGGCGCAAGCCGGGGCTGCGCACGGCGACCCGCGCCGCCGCCGCGCCGCGCAGTTGGCGCTTCGCCGCAGCTGTCCTGTCGATAGGCGTGCTGGCCGCCACTGTGGTCGCCATCCCCGATGGCGCGCGCTTCCAGGTGATGGTGGGCAATGTCATTGGCTACCCGGGAACGATCATCGAGGTGCGGGTTCCCGCAGCAGCACAGCCTGTCGTGCTGCAGGCATGGCGCCCTGTACTGGCACACCTGGGAAGGCCCGTGGCGATGCGCTATCCGATTGCTCGCACCGGCGGCGAGCATGAAGCCCATGCGGTGGTGCCCACCCAGGTCCGTCAGCAGGGCGACCAGCTGCAGGTGGCCATCGCGCTGCCGGTGGACAGCGACGTACTGCGTGCCGAACTGGCGCGACAGGCAGGATTGCCGGTCGAGGCGATCAACGTGCAGAGGCGCGACGTAGCGCCATGGCGGGAGTCGGGCTGGCGGCCACTGCCCGGCCCCTAGCGCCGAGACCATGCTCGGCGGCCCTTTGCCCCTTCCCCGAACGGCACGCGCTGCGCGCGCCAGCCGAGCATCGGCTCGGTGCTACACCACGTCCCCACCCGGCCTGTGAATCACGACCCACGCGGCAGCTTCGCCGCCCACATGTTGTCCACCAGGTTCGGATAGCGCCGCCCGTTCTCCTCCGCCCGCTGCCGCGCCGCGGCCTTCTGCGCATCCGACAGCGGTTGCGACGTCTGCCCCTTGGGCCTGGGCTTTTTCCACGGGGGTGTCTTTGGCTCGCGCATCGCGGCAGCTTACCGCTTCAGGAAGTTCAGCAGCGCCAGATTGAAGCGGTCGGCGTGACTGGTGTTGCAGCCATGTGGCGCGCCTTCCAGGATCACCACTTCGCTGCCCGCAATCGCCTCATGGGTGCGCTGGCCGGAGCCCTCGAACGGCACGATGGCATCGCTGTCACCGTGCAGGACCAGCGTCGGCACCGAGATCTTCTTCAGGTCATCCCGGAAATCGGTCGTAGCAAACGCCTTCATGCAGCCCAGCGCCGCCGCCTGGTCGGATTGATGGCACAGCGCGATCGCCGCCTGGCGCGTGTCTTCGGTCACCATCAACTGGCCGTTGGCGCTGAAGAAGTCGCGGGTGAAGTCATCGAAGAACGCTTCGCGGTCCTTCTCCAATCCGTTGCGCATTTCATCGGCCTTGTCCTGGGTCAGCGGCCCCTGCGGGTTGTCGTCACTACGCAGCAGGAATGGCGGCACAGCGGCCGCGAACACCACACTGTGCACGCGATCCTGGCCATGGTTGGCCACGTAGCGCGCCACCTCGCCGCCGCCCATCGAGAAACCGACCAGAGTGACGTCGTGCAGGTCATGCTCCTCGATCAGCCCCGCCAGGTCCGCCGCCAGCGTGTCGTAGTCATAACCTTCGGCCGGCTTGTCAGAGCGGCCGAAACCACGCCGGTCGTAGCTGATCACCCGATACTGGGCGTCGCGCAGGATCGCCACCTGCGTCCTCCAGGCATCGGCGGACAGCGGCCAGCCGTGGATCAGGATGACCGGGCGGCCATCGCCACCCGTGTCTTCAACGTGCAGGCGGATGCGGGAAGCAGGCATGGGCGCTCCTGTGGAAGGGAAGGAGTGCAGGCTAATGGCCGTCACCTGTGGCGGCTGTGAGGGAATCCCGGCCGCTCATGACATCCCCTGCACAGGCAACGGCCTCAAGGCTGGAACCGGGCCGCCAATATGGGCATTCATTCCGTGGCAGGACCGTTTCGTCGGAAGCCGGCTGCAGTGGCCCAAACGCCATGCGAGCCTGCGTAAACCCTCCCTGGAGCCTCACCATGCTGCCGCTCACCCTACCCTTGCTGGCCGCCGGCCTCGTTGCCACGCCAGCGCCCGCCGACAGCCTGCGCGTGCAGATCCGCCAGGCCGATACCCAGCTCTTCGCTGCGGCCTTCGAGGCCTGCGATGCCGACAAGGCTGCGGCGATGACGACCGACGACATGGAGTTCTTCCATGACAAGGATGGCAAGTCGGCCAGCAGCCGCGAGGACTTCCGCCGCAGCGTGGCCAATATGTGCGACAACGCGCGCAAGGGTGGCTGGCAGCTGCGCCGCGAGCTCGTGGAATCTTCGCTGCAGGTGTTTCCGCTGCACGATGAGCGAGCCCTGGAAATCGGCGACCACCGCTTTTACGAGCGCGGCAAGGACGGCGTGGAACGCTGGACCGGCCAGGCCCGCTTCATCCAGGTCTGGCGCCGCGTGGACGGGCACTGGCTGGCCGAACGGGTGATCAGCTATGACCATCGGCCGGCGGACTGACCTTTCCGGCGCCCTTCACCGGCCGGATCTATACTGGCGGGGTTCACCCCGACCCACCGCTACCGTTCGATCGCCATGGCAGAAATCACCCCCAACCACCCCGACTACGGCCTCAACCAGCAGATCCGTCAGGGCGTGGCCGCACTGGACGCCCAGCATGGCCGTCCGTTCGACCAGACCAGCGAACGCCTGACCGCCAGCCTGACCGTGCTCGCCCGCGAACAGGGCCTGCAGCAGGTCGACCACGTGCTGGTCAGCAACGCCACGGCCCAGCACCCGGCCGGGCACAACATCTTCGTGGTGCAGGGCGACCCGGCCAATCCGGCGCACCTGCGCGCGATGATGCCAACCGCGGTGGCGGCGCAGACGCCGGTGGAGCAGTCGATGCAGAAGTTGGGGTTGGCCCCGCAGCAGCCGGCCGTGGGGTTAGTGCCCGAACAGCAGACCCGTGAGCAGGAGCAGCAGCAGAACCCGGCACACCGTCTGGGCTGAGCCGCCTCCAGTGTTACTGGCGGCCCAGCGCGAGTACATCGGCTCGCCGTGGCGCTTGCTGTGCTAGGCCATGCGCGGACCGGACTGCTCCTGCACCTGGCGCTGCTGCAGCTCATCCTGCGTGCGCACCTGTGCAGACTGCGACAGCTGCTCGGCACGCTCGAACGAAGTTTCTGCCGGTGTCTGCGCAGCCACCGCTGTTGGCATGCTGGCGCGCAGCTGTGCCGGATCGTTGCGCTCGCCCTGCACGATGAAGATGTTCTGCGCTGCGTCAGCCTGCGCGGTGCGATCGCTCAGCAACACATGGTCGACCTGGGTCAGGCCGTTCGCTTTGGCCAGGACGTACAGGCTGGCGCTGATGTTCTCGCTGGTGGCGTCGAAGTCGCGGCCCCGCTCTGCATCAAGCCGGGCCACGCCCTGGTGGATCTGCGAGAGCAGCAGATCGTTACCGTGCCGGGCCAGACGATCACCGCTTCGTTCGCCCATGCCCTCAGCGTGAGCTCGCTGTCCGGAAACGGCGGATCAATGCTGTCCACGCCATGGATGTTGCGCAGCGGTCGGAATCCATCCTTGCCTGCCCCCTTGATGTCCAGGGGAATGCGGACATCCGGAAGAAGCTGCCCAGCAGGACCTCCCAGCGCGTTCACGTCGATACTTCTTTTCCGCTCGATGCCTGCGTGGTTCAAGGCTTCCCAGGTGAAGTCCACGCAGTTGTTGCGCACGTCCTGATAGTGCTTGCTGAAGCCGAATTTCTCCGGGTCCGGTGGTGAGGTTGATTACTTTCCTGATGGTCGGGCGGCGTGTACGCGCAACTGGGCCGAGTAATGCTGCAATTCCGGCGTGGCCTGTACCGTGCGAACCCGAACGCGATAGCGGGTGTCAGGCTCCACTGGCAGAGCAACCAGGCTCAGCGTGTACTGGCCGTCACTGCCCATGTGCGGTGACGTATACCGCCATTCGCTGGATGCATGCCATTCTGGAAGCGGCTCACCTGCATTAAGTACCCCGGCCTGGTAGCTGTCGTAGGTGGGAACATCCTTCCAGGCATCGGCGACCCGTTGCTGCAGGGTCACCTCGAACGGGACCCTCATTGTGCCCACGTCAGGCTCGTCGGGCTTGCGCGCCTCTTGGCGCTGCAATTCCAGCTCCACGGCGTAGGTGCGATGTGGGATGTAATTTCGCGCGCTCATCTCGAACTCGAAACTCACCCCTTGACCTGGCTGATCCACAGCGATCGGCTGCGCCAGATCCAGCGGCTCGGGTGGGACAGGATCACGCCCGGAACAGGCGCCCAGCCCGGTGCTCAACATGATCAACAGGCCGGCGCGCAACCAGCGGTGATTACCCAGCATGATTCAGACCCTTTGGCTCCCTGCCCTAGGGTTCAACCCTAGCGGGTTGGCGCTCGGCACTGCAACCCGGCAAAGAAAAAGGCAGGGTCGGCACCCTGCCTTCTTCATGCGGCACGCTGCCGGGCGAGCCCGGCGTCAGCGCCTTACAGCTGGATGCGCGCCACGCTCTCGTCAGCGCCCTTGTCGTCCTTCTCGCCGTTCTTGATGCTCACGAACAACACGTTGTTCTTCGCATCCAGCGCCAGGCTGTTCGGGTGGGTCGGTACCTTGTAGGTGCCCACCTTCTGGTAGCTGTCACTGTTGTACGCGGTCACCGTACCGGCTTCGCGATTGGTCACGTACAGGCGCTTACGCGGTGCATCCAGCAGGATGCCGAGCGGGCCGGCATCGGTCGGGATGCTGGCCAGTTCCTTGCCGGTGCTGCGGTCGAGCACCAGCACGCGCTGGCCAGGATGCTTGCTGACCAGGCCGCTGCTCTTGGCCTGGTAGCCACGCAGGAATTCCGAGCCCTGGTCGGTCACGAACAGCCGCTTGCCGTCCGGATCCAGCGCGATGTTCATCGGCTGCTCGGCGGCGATCCTGTGCTGCGCCACCACCTTGTTCGAATCGGTGCCCACCACCACCAGGTCGGCCAGCAGGTTGCTGGTGTAGACGCGCTTGTTGGCCGCATCCAGCGCCAGGCCCGGTGCCTTGGCATTGCCCAGGCCGTCGATGGTGTTGATCACCATCAGCGTGGTGGTATCGATCACGAACAGCACGCTGCTCACGTCCGGCTGGCTGCTGTGGCCGGTCACGTACAGGCGGTTGGCCGCGCTGTCGACCACCAGCTCGCGCAGGTCATGGGTGTAGGCGGCCTTGCCGTCCTTGCCGGTCTTCTTCTCCATCAGCTGGAGGGTGCCGACGGCCTTGTTCTGCGCGGTGTCGACCACGGTCACCGACAGGTCCACGGTGTTGCCCACGTACAGGCGGTCGTGGGCGTCATCCAGCACCACGCCAAAGGCCTTGCGCTCCAGCGGGATACGGGTTTCCACGGCCAGCGTGGCCGGGTTCAGGCGCAGCACCTGGGCCGGGCCGGCGTCATCGCCGAAGCCGCCGGACGAGGCCACGAAGACTGCGTTCTGCTTCGGGCTGTAGGCCAGCTCGTACAGGCCCTTGGCCACGGCCTGGCGCTGTACGGCGGCGGTGGCACTGGCGGCGGGTGCGTTGTCGGCGAACGCCGAAGGCGCGCCGAGGCTGAGCGAAACGGCAACGGCCAGGGCGGCCGAGCGGAAGAGAGGAGTACTGAACATGCGAGCGTCCTTGAATGGGCACGGGAAGGTGTCCTGGCTCGCTGGGCCGTACTGCGACGGCCCGCCCCGCATCTGTCTGCGCGGGGTGGGCTGGCTGGGGATGCGGGGGAATGGTAGCAGGTGGGGGGCGTGGCGTGCGCCGGCGCGGGCATGGCCGACGCTCGACTTCGATGCTGCGCCCGCCGCTATGCCATCCGTGGGCCGTGGCTCTGCTGAAGCTGCTGCTCCTCCTGCAGGCGCTGCGCGCCTCCCTGCGGCTCATTCTGCTGCAACTGCGCGACCCGATCGAACGAGGCCTCCACCGGTGCCTGCGCAGCCACCTCCGCCGGCATGCTGGCGCGCTGATGTGCCGGGTCACTGCGGTCACCCTGCACGATGAACAGCTTCGGTGCGGTATCACCGCGCTGCTCGCCCAGCACCACTTCGTCCACGCGCGAGAATTGCTGCTCCTTCGACAGCGCGAGCAGGCTGGCACTGACATTGCCGTTGCGTGCACCGAAAGCGCCGAGGTCGGCCACCTGCTGGTGGATCTGGTTGAGGCGGGCATGATCGTCGTGCGCCGGGTCTGCGGGCGTGCCGCTTGCCGCGAGTGCACTGTTGCCGCGCCACTGCTCGCCGTTCTCGGTGAACATCCACTCGCGGAAGGTCTGCTTCGGCATCGGGTTCCACTGCACCTTGTCCAGTTCGCTGCCCTTCACCTGCTGCGGAATGGCATTGACGGCGCGGATGTTGTCCAGGACCCTGGTAGCGCCCTCGTAGTTGGTGATCTCCCCGGCCAGCCCGATCGGGCGCAGGCCTGCGTGGTTCAGGGCACCCCATGCGAAATCGGTGCAGGCGTTGGAGAAGAAGTCGTAGTTCATGTCGAAGCCGTGCTTCTTCGGGTTCGCCGAGAACTCGAGGATGCGGTCGTACTGCTCCTTGCTGATCTCGATCGTGCGCTCGAAGCGGGGCTTGTCGTAGACCGACACATCCATGTCATCGACCCTGCCCCTGTTCGGATTGTCCTTGGTGCCTGCGTGGGTGAAACCCATGCTCTCCGGGAAGGGTTCACCCGAACGGCGCAGCGACAGGAACATGTGACCCGCGAACGAGGGCTCCAGCAGAAACCTGTTTCCCTCAGCATCACGGCCGTAGCGCGGCGTGCCGGGGGCCGCCAGATGAATGGTTACGCTGTAGCGTTCGGCATCGTCCTTGTGCATGTCTACTTTCCTAGTGATTGGTAGCCAACGATCAGTTCTGCTTTCAGGCCTTCCAGCCGGGGCCGATCCTCCACAAGGTCCACCCGCAGAAGGTAGCGCCCGGGTGCAATGCCTCCGACCTGCGCCAACTGCAACGTGCGATAGAGCACCTCTTCAGAGTACAACCCGGCCTCGGCCAAGCTGTTGATGTCCACGCTCCCCGTCGTCAGGTCTGTTACCACGCCATCCTCCCCGATTTTCTGAGAATCGCGTCCATCGCGAGTACGCTGCCAGAGCTGCACAGGACCAGGTGCACTGCCATCAATACGCTCCAGGCGCAGCCGCGTTGGCAGCCGTCCGTGAGTGATCTTCTCCGAAGCATCCAGCAGCCGTCGCGCATCGGTATCCTGCAGCCGCAACCCGATGTTCAGGATCGGAATGGCGGGCTTCTGGGCTGCCGGCAAATCAAACGTGACCTCGGCAATCCGACCGGCCTTCTGCAACTGCACGGCCCGCGTGAACGGCACAACCGTGCGGGCCTCGGCCTGTGCGCGCGTCAGCAGGGGCGGCGCAACCTCAGGCGCTGGTGACGCACGGCATGCCGCCAGCGCGCCCAGCACCGCCAGTACCACCAGCCCCCGCCGCAGTGGCCGCGTCATTGCTCCTTCAACCGCAGCGAATCGGCCACATCGGTCTTGGCCGCCACCTCAGTGGCGATGCTGGCGCGGCGGTGCCCCGGGTCGTTGCGGTCGCCCTGCACGATGAAGATGCTTTCGGCGGCATGGCTGTTCTGGGTTGGTCGGCTGAGCAGCACGTGGTCCACGCGAGAGAGATTGTTCTGCTTGGCCAGCACCAGCAGGCTGGCGCTGATGCGCTGGCTGGCCGCATCGAACGGGCGGCCGTGCGCGGCGTCCAGTTCGGCCACTTTCTGGATCAGCTGCGAGAACAGGTGATGGTCCGGATGCGAAGGGTCCAACAGCGTGCCGGCCACTTCAATCGGCGTCGGCGGCGGCTCATCGCTGGCGCGGTCGCCCTGGCGATGATGCTCGGCCTCACGCTCGGGCATCGCGTGGTGGGTTTCGGCATTCAGGTCGCTGCCCGGGAACGGCGCGGCGATGCACTGGATCTCCGGCAGGTTGAACAGCACCGCGAACTCGCCCAGATTGCTGCCGCCATCCAGCGTCGCCGGCAGCGGATGCAGGCCAGCGTAGTGCAGCGCCGCCCAGACGAAATCGCTGCAGCGGTTGATGGTGGCCGGGCGATCCACATCGAACTCGAACTCGGCCGGTTCCTCGGCGAAATCACGCAGGCAGCCGTAGTGCTCCTCGGTGATTTCCAGGGTGCGGCTGTAGTACGGGTCCAGATGCTCGTCGGCATCATCGTGGCGCACCTGCGCGTACTGCACGCCGGTGCGGGTTTCGCCCTGCGCCTGGCGCGGCGGCGCGAAACCGTAGCTGTGAGCCTCGTCGCCCGCAGCGACCAGCAGGTACATGTGGCCGCGCGGCGAGATGCCTCCACTTTTCAGCGGGGTGCCAGGGGCGGCCAGATAAAGGGTTACGGTGTAGCGTGTTGCCTGCTCCATGCCTGTTCAGCCTTGATGGGTGCTGCGGTCCTGGGTGGATGATGGCATAGGTGGGATGGGGGCCAGGTGGAGGAATTGAGGACGCCGATCGCGACTTGCTGAATATGTGAGCCAGCATGCAGTAATGACCCCGCGATGGCTGCGGTCCCGGCTGCGACTGGAGCTTGCCATTCCGCCGCTCTATAGTCGTTTCGATCATGCAAGGGAATCGCCCATGAGCAGAGCACCGGCTTGCCGGCTTGCCTACTTCGCCCTGGTGGCCGTGCTCAGCACCACCGCCTGCGCGAAGGCCCCATCCAAGGAAAAGGACCCGAACGGGACCCCCATGTCCGAAACCGCAACCAGCCCACGTACCGTGGGCGGACAGACCTACACGACGCAGCCGGTAGAGGCTCGGCTTGGCCCGAACCGCTTCATGTTCCCGGCCAACCTCTACTACAACCAGACGGGCCCCCTGGCCGATGGGGGCGTCATGCTCACGGTGTTCTGGCCGGATTTCGATGCAGCGCCGCCCGGTGATCGCGCGGTGCGCAGCACGCAGGACAGCCGGCGGCAGGTGCTGGTCGAGCTTAGATACATCGATCGCGTTCCCATCCAGAACTATCTGGCACGTCGGTCCAGTAGCGAAGCCACCAGCGCGCCGGGATCACTGGAGCGAAGGGACCCGGTAGAGAACCTTGCGCTGCGCGTTGCACAACCCGAGCGCTGGGGTCTGACGCCGTATGCGATTGACCCATCGTTGATGGCAGCCTATGCAAAGGACTCGGAGGCTGCGCTGGGCAGGCCTTACGTGCACAACCCGGGAATGGAGCCAGACTGGTATGCGGCCCGCTCGGTGGAGGGGCAACTGACAACGTTCATCAGCTGCGACCCGGCAGACCGCATTCCTGACGGACTTGTAGCTCAGGGAAAGACACTTGAACGCGCCGGCGAAGGCCAGATCGCAATGTGCCGCCATTCCATCGTGGACGTGGGCGACAGCATCGCCATCGAGATGAACTATGCACGCGTCATGCTGAGCGACTGGCAGCGCCTGGAAACCAGCGTTCGTGATCTTCTGGAACGATATCGCGTTCAGCCGTGAACGATGGAGGTCCGGGCGCTCTTCATTCGGGTCGTACAGTGGCTTCAACACCGTCAGGGACTCACCGATGGGCATCACAACGAAGGAGGCTTCGGTTTTGCTCTCCGTCATCATGACCAGATTGCTTCGGCCGCAGCTACCTCGAGCTATGCTGCGCGCGGCTCACATTGGTGCTCTTTTCGGACTGTCAGCCATGCTCACGCTAACATCTGCATGTGCCCGATCGACGGATACGTCTGCCGTCAATGAACGTGCCGCTGCCGCAGATACGCAGCCCGCCCGCATCTCCATGGCCGAGCTGCATAAACGGATTCTCGCCTACGCGGATTCGCTCAGGTCAAGGGCGGACATCAGTCCGGACAAGTTCGGCACGGCGATCGGTGTGTCACTCGTGCCAGACGAAAAGGTCAGCATCAAACACATCGCGAAGGACCTGACAACAACGGACGGCTATAACTATGGGGTTACTTATCTATCGGTTGAGTCGGCACGTGAGTTCCCTAACCAAGAGGTGATCTTCTATCAGCTGGGCAAGCAGCCAGTGACAGATGCTCCGAATGGCGTGTGCTACTGGGAAGCCGAAAGTGCCGGACGAGCGCTCGAAGCCCTCGGATACAGGACCGGAGCAGAAGTGCCATTTCAGAGAGGGGGCATCAGGCAGTACCGGCGCCCCATCACCGGTGGTAACCAGGGTATGGATACCAGCCTGTTGACCTATCGTTCCGATGAAGGTGATACAGCGAGAACCTGCGTCTACGCGGTCCAGTTCGGAGGGGGAGACCGATGAATACGATCCCCCTCTATCGGCAGAATGCCGAGCTGACTTACCCGTGACACTCAGCGTACCGGCGGTGGCGAGGCTGCCTTACTTGGGCCTGCGCAAGTAAGCAACCAGCAGTTCCGGCTGGTACGGCTCAAGCTGTGGCAGAGGGGAGTGCAGTTGCACTTCAACCCGGTATCGGCCCGGCGACGGATTGCGTGCCCATGCGAAGGCCAGCTGTGCATAGTTGTCATCGGGTCGTTCCAGCCCAGCATTCTGCAGCGCCAGCACGTCAACATCCTCCAGCCACGCATTTGTCACTCGACCATCGGCGGGGATGGGAATTGTTCTGGCAGGTTCCCCAATGACCCATTCCAGCCGGTGCAAGGGCACGTCCTTCCATCCACTCGATTCCAGGCGCTGCATGGAAACCTTCGCCTGGAACCCGGACGCCCGAACATCGGCCAGTGCCCCAAACGCCGCGGTGTTATCCGTGCGGTCAACGCGAATGCCGATCATGAGCGTTGGAGAGGAATTTTTGCTGGGAGCAGCCACATCGAACTCGACCGTCAATGGTGCATCCATTGAGGTAGTCGGCATGGCTCGCACAAGCGGCACCAGATCCGGACGATGGGCCTCTGCTATCGAGCCTGCGTCGCGAGCCGCATCGGGCCGGCAGGCGGTAGCCAGAAGAACGAGTAGTCCCGCGAGCATGCAGATCCGGCGCTTTCCTTGTGGCGTCATCTTCAGTCCTCCGTGCAGGTCGCCAGTGCAGCGCATGCCCTACTGATCACATGCTCGCCGCACGAATCTGGATGTCGTGCTGCACCCGCTGATCTTCCAGTTGCTGATCCATCTGATTCGCAAGCGCACGCTGATTGGCTTCACGGCTGACCGCATCGAACTGTTGCAGTGACTCTTCAACTGATGTCTGCGCCGCCAGCTCGGTCGGCATCGCAGCACGCTGATGCGCCGGATTGCTGGGCTCGCCCTGCACCACGAACAGCGTGTGCCCGGCCGGGTGTTCGTGCGTGGCGTTGCTCACCAGCACATGGTCCACCCGTTCCAGGTCGTTGTCCTTGGCCAGCACCAGAAGGCTGGCCGTCATGCGTTCGCTGACTTCGTCGAAGCTGCGGCCGTGCTTGGCGTCCAGCGCTTCCACGCCCTCGCGGATCTGCTGATACAGCGCGTGATCGGGGTGGCCGGGCTGCGTGGGGTCCTGCAGCGCCCGGTTCGGGCCCAATGCCTCATCCGGTGCGGGCGCGGCTGGCTCAGGGCTTGGCGCTATCGTGGGCTCGGCAGGAACAGGGACAGCCGCAGTGACCGGCTGGAGGTCATCCAATGGAGCCGGTTCGGGCTCTGGCACGTGTTGTGCCGCTTCCTGCTCCAAAGGCCATGGATCGCGCGCAGGCTCAGCAGGCAGCGGCTCCTTGAAGGGCACCGGCTCGACCTCCTGCACTGCCATGTCCTGCTTTGGAGTGGGAGCGACCGCAGGCATCGGGGCCATCTTCTCCGGTTCCGCTGCCTGCTCTGTGCGCTGCGTGGGCATCGCTTGCGTTGCCGCTGCCAGAGGCGCGGCAGAGTGTGGCGTCGCACGCTCGGATTCGACCGGGTGCGCCTGCATCGGCCCAGCGGGCTCCGGCGTCTGTGAGGCGGTACGGTTTTCGGTGGGCGCCTCGCTGTTTGGATGGGGCTGAGGTTGGGGCTCCGCCTCACGCCGCGGCGGATCGCGCTGCTCGGCGTGCCGCTGAGGCGCGGGCTTGTCCTGCGGGGCGGGCGTAGGCGGTGGCGGGACCCCTATCGCTGGCGGCGCTGCCGCAACCGTCGCAGGCGCGATGGGTTGCGCAGTCGCCGGCTCTTCAGGCCGCACTTCCTCGTTCCCATCCTGCTCGGATGGCTTGTCGCCATGTGCCACCTGCGCGGCTGCTCGTGCAGCCTGTCCCGCGTCTACCCGCGCAGCACCCAGCCGATTTGCCTCCTGCAGTGCCTGCCGGTACGCCTCCTGCTCAGCCGCCGACAGTGCAGCAATGCGCAGCTCGGGCGAGTCCGGCAACGGCGCCTGCTCATTGGCACGCGCGCGCACCTCATTCCATGCGGCCTGCAGCTCCTGCGTACTGGTCGTTGCGACGGCGCGCGCCACGCCATCCTGGCCTACCTGGTAATGGGTGATGGGCCGAGAGGCGCCCGCGTTGCCCTCGGCTACAGGCCCCAGTTCCTGCAGCGTGGGACCCGTAATGCCGTGCTGCTCGCGCGTGCGCGCCGTGGCCAGCGCAATGGCCTGCTCCCACGCCGGGGTCAGCGCGATGCCCGCAGCGTAGTAGCTGTGGCGCAGCTCGTTCTGGTTCACTTCCGCCGCAGATGGCAACGTTCGCGCGTCCAATGCGGCAATGGTCTGGTTGAACTGATCGAGCGACGGCTGCTGGATGGTGCGGGTCAGCTCCAGCTCCAGCGCCATGTTGCCCTGCGCGATCTGGTCAGCATGGCTCCATTGTCCTGCTTCATCGCGCTGGTAGAGCTGGTTGTCCGAGCCCCGGATGGCGTCTGGCCTGGCACGCGCCTGCTCGACTGCTTCCGGCACCAGCGGCACGAAGTCGCTGGCACGGGTAGCGGCGTAGGTCTCCAGATAGCTGGCGGCAATGGCGGCCTTGCCGTTGGCGATGTTGTTCTCGATGCGTTGCACCGCCTCACGATTCAACTCGTTGGCGCGTTCGGGGCTGGCGGTCTGCGTCTCATACACACCCCGGTCGTTGGCACCGGACACGCCGATCTTGACCTGCCGCGTCCACTGTCCGGTCTGCGCATCGCGGTGCCAGTTGGGATTGTCCAGACGGCCCTCGCCGTCCTTCGCCGGAATACTGAAAGGATCCTGCGGCGGCGGCGCCCTGCCCAGCGCCAGCTCTACCGCTTTTACGTGGGCGTACGCACCCAGCTCGCGGGCCTTCTCGTAACTGGCGCCCACACTACGCTCAGCCGGATTGCCCAGGCCGTCGCCTGTGCTGTCCATAACCGCCTGGCGCTGCCAGTTGCGGCCATCGAACTGCCATGTGACATCGGCCTTGTCGGTCTGCCGGTAGATGGCGCGGTTGTCGAGCAGATCGGCGCCCCTGTCGAACGCCTTGCTCATCAGCAGCGCATCGCCCGCGACGATGGCCGCAGGGACGAAGCTGGACGTGCCGATCACCGATGCCGTGGCCATGCCACCGACCCAGCCACCGCCGTTGCGCGCCAGGGCGTGGGTGAGCTCGGACTGAGCGGCGGTGCCGTTGCCTTCTTCCAGCAGCTGCGAAGTACGGCGGGCGGTAATGACAGCGTCGGCGCCGGAGGCGAGCAGGCCGCCGGAGCGGATCAGTTGGCTGGTGGAGGCCTCGCCGAGGAGGAAGTCCAGGGTAACTCCGCCGCGTTGCCCGACCGGAGCACGAAGGCGTGACGCGGCCTCTTCACCAAGAACAGACTCAACTACAAGAACGCCGCCCGGAGACATCTGGAGACGCCCGGCTTGATGGGCATCAGCGATAGCATTCGACAATCCGTTACGCTGCAGCTCGATGTTGCCGCCACGTATCAGCGGCTGTCCGGATCCTTGAAAGTGCTGGAGCGTGTATACAACGCGGCTCTCGTTGGGTGTGACGGCGCTCCATTGCCTGGAAAGAACGGAAGACTGCTGGTGGTGCTCCAGCTGTCCAGAGTACTGCTGGGCGTACTCCTCGGGCCTCCTGTAGAACTCCCTCGTCTGGACACGTGCCTGATCTGTGCTTTGTCCTAAAGCAGTGTTCGTCCGCAGGTCTCCGTTGACCAAGCCAACCTGTGAAATGTCGCTCAACCGATGAACTTTGGCAGCGATGCGATCCATTGCCTCCAGGTCGCCAGCCAGCGCTGCTTGGCCATCCCGGCTTCTCTCGAGGCGGGCGAGATTGGCCTCCAATCCGATTCGATACTCACGAATCGGTCCGCCGTTGTGAGGTGACACCCCCAAGGCCTGCGCGAGCGCCTTGTCGTGGGGCATATTGATCAGGTTCTGATCGGCATCGATGTTGAAGCGACCCGCATCAGCCAGAGCCTTGAGCAAGCGACTATTGCCAAGCGTCTGTTGCTCGATGGCGTGATGCTGCTGAAAAATGGGAACGACTCGAGGCATCTGGAGGCTCCTTCCGTGCAGCCGCACTTAATCAGATATCTGATGCATCAATAAAAGATATTCCACTCAACTCCGGATCATCCGGCACTCCAGCAGCATGCACAGCATCCACAAACCTACGATCAGCGATCACGAACGTGCTGAACGGTGTGAGGAAGACATGCGCTCCTGCCAGTGCATCGCTCTTGAAGGCCAAGCTGGCCCCGCCTGCAATCGAGTAGAACTTGCCATTGACGAAGTCATCGTCAACCTCGATATCCAGCCGTGAACGATCCTCGTCCACTGCGTCCAGCTCTCTCACTACGTCACACAGAAAGTGGCGTGGCCCCTTCGCGCCATCTGCAAAGCGAACATCACATTCGGCGAATGCAAAGGCGCCTGGATCCAGCGCGTTCATTACGCTCTGGAGTCGCTCCGAGACCAGCCAGTACCCACTGAAGCCACCCTCCAGATCCCGCGGCGCAGGCCCCTGAGAAGCATCGAACACAATTCGGGGCTTCTCCCGGAGCTCGGCAAATCCACCGTTCTCTGGCCTGAGGATTATCCGCGGTGGCGACAGCAGCGCCTGAACGTTCTCGAAGATCGCTCCTCTGAAAGGACGATTGCTTTCCAAGTCCGGCGCAAACAGGAAGAATCTTCCCGATTCAGGTCCATTGATTGCCATAGGTTCCATCGTCGTTTTCCTTTGGGCTTCTTGCAATGCGATCTGTGAGAGAGCTTACATCGATCACACTTGGACCTGACAGCAAGGCGGTGTGAAAATCGCTCATACTCTGAATACGTCCTTGAACCTAAGACCGCGCGTTTCTCTGTCACTTCCGATTCCCACATCCCTCATGGCATCCCGGAACACGCGATCGCAGTAGACAAGATCGCCGGAGTACGGGCTCCTGAAGACATGACTGCGCCCGATTACATCCCTCTTGAATGCCAAGCTTGCTCCGCCACGAAGGTCGTAGAACTTTCCGCCCGGATAGCCCTCATCGACGATGACCCGGAACTTCGATGCTTCCTCATCGACGGCATCCAGCTCGCGAGCAACCTCGCACAGGTAGTACGTTGGGCCCTCTGTGCCGTTCGGAAGCACGTAATCACACTCCACGAACTCAAAGGCAACGGGATCTATATCGGTGAAGGCCATCTTGAGGCGCTCTGATACCAACCAGTAGCCACTCATTCCTCCCTCGAGATCCTGCGGTGGATCCCCCAGCTTTGGTTCGAGAACCAGGCGCGGTCTCTGCGCCAGAGGAGGGAAACCACCTTCTTCAGGGCGGATGATCAGCCTGGGTGGCGTCAGCAGTGCGTCCTCATTCTCGATCTCAACGCCATGCCCTCTTCCCCTTCGAGTCGTGTCGGGCATCAGCAGATAGAATTCACCAGGCACAGGCTGATTACGTTTTGACGAGGGCATGTGCTTGTTTCTCTCCAAATTTTAGGCATGTACCGCACTCCGTACACTTGCAGCATAGGTCGCGAGGTTAGCGCCGGTGGGACCGACTCAGCAGTTCACCACATCTTCAAACCAGAGCCCGTTGGATCTCTTGGCCGTGACGATGCCGGCAGCTTCCACCGCATCCTTGAACGTTCGGTCGCAGAAGACCCCGCCATGGAAGGGCAATCTGAACACGTGAGCCGAACCCAGCACTTCGCGTTTGAACGCCAACCGGACATCACCGGTCAGGCGGTAGTATTTCCCTGCCGTGTACTCATCGCTGATCACGATGTTGAGCTGGGAGGCTTCCTCATCCAAGGCATCCAGCGTGCGGACCACGTCGCAAAGGAAGTAGGTTGGCCCCTTTGAACCGTCTTCCAAGCGGTAGTCGGTATCAGCGAAAACGAACGCGTCAGGGTCAATCTCTTCCATGACCTGGCGCAAACGCTCGGAGACCAGCCAGTAGCCGCTCAACCCGCCTTCCAGGTCCTGTGGAGGGACACCCTGCCGCTCCCGATAGACCAGGCGCGGGGTTTTACGCAGTAGAGGTAAGCCACCGG
Source organism: Stenotrophomonas sp. HMSC10F07 (assembly GCF_001807895.1). NCBI lineage: Bacteria > Pseudomonadati > Pseudomonadota > Gammaproteobacteria > Lysobacterales > Lysobacteraceae > Stenotrophomonas > Stenotrophomonas sp. HMSC10F07. The sequence continues at coordinate 31,580 of NZ_KV791441.1, read as the reverse complement.
CTTCGAGTAAGAGGATCAGCCTGGGAGTCGCAAGCAACGCGCCTTCGTTTTCAAAGACCACCCCGTGGCCCTTTCCTCTACGGGTAGCATCCGGTCGTAGCTAGAAGAACTCGCCCTTGCGCGGCTGATGGGTGGAAGTTGATCCCATGCTTGTCATCTCACGCTGTGAATGTGAATCGAGATTCCTCGTAAGCAGTTGAAGCGAATCCAGAAGGCATCCAAGGGTACGATCCTCAGAGCTCTGACTCAGATGCTGGCCGCGTCTGTGAACCAGAGGCCCCGGGATACGCGCGGCCCACCGATTCCAGCGTTCCACACAGCGTCGCGGAGCTCTCTGTCGCAGAAGACGAGGTTTCCCGAGTAAGGCGTCCGGAATATTCTGGCTTGACCGATGACCTGCTTGCGGAACGCCAGACTGGCTCCGCCCCTAAGGTCGTAGAACTTCCCACCTCGATAGCCTGCGTCAGTGATGATCCGAAGTTTCGAGGCTTCTTCGTCCACCGCATCGAGCTCACGGGTTACATCACACAGGAAGTACTGCGGCCCCTTGGATCCATCGGCAAGACGGTAATCACACTCCACAAACTCGAAGCCAGCCGGATCTACAGACACAAGAGCACCGCGTAATCGTTCGGAGACCATCCAGTACCCGCTCATGCCCCCCTCCAGATCCTCTGGGAGGCTCCCCTTCTTTGCCGAGTAGACGAGCAACGGCTTCTCCGCCATGGGCGGAAAGCCGCCCTCTTCGGGTCGCAGGATCAGGCGTGGCGGGATGCGCAGCCGCTTCGCGTTCTCGAACACGACGCCGTGCCCCTTTCCCCCACGCGTGGTATCAGGCATCAGGAGGAAGAACTCGCCAGGATCAGGCTGGTTCGACTTCAATGCTTCCATGCTCTTTCGCCTCCTTTAACTATGACGCGCCGTAGCGAGTCTGCCCCGTTCTACCCCGACCTTGCGCCTGGTGCAATCAGATCACTGCGAGATTCCGAACCTGGTCAAGCGTGCGTCCCACGTCTTGAGACGCGCTCCAGCCATCCTCCCTTTCCCCTCTGGAGGATGACATGACCAAGATCGACCCCACATGGCTGGAAGCGTTCGACAAGGAACTTCTCCACCTGTTCGCCATCGACCATCGCGATGCCGGCATGGATGAGTACCTGCTGAGTTGCTACGCGGACCTTCCTCCACGCGAAGCAGCACTGGCGTTCGGCAGCGACTACGACCTGGAGCGCGACGATGCGCTGTGGCCTCGGCCGGGGGGGGCGCTGTAAAGCTAAGTTGTGTCGCAATCGGAACGCTGCGCGAATGGGGCATGTGGTCTACGTGTCGCTTTTGGGATCCCGAAGAGCTACAAACCGTGCTTTTCAATGCGCATTCGGGCGGTAGCTTAACACCGGCCGAAACCACTGCACCGCAATGGTTCTGCCACGCGCGCGCCATGCAACAATGCCGTAAGCGTCAGCATTTGCGGCCTCTGCGGCCTACGGTTTCTTGGCATCTCGCAACCATGCGAGTACACCTTGGCGTGCCACCGGAAAAGGGTGGCGCGGGACTCGAAAACCCGTCTCTGTACCAGATGTATGCGCTTGCCGGCCGGCGTCACCCTTTTGTGTGGCGCCGGCTGGCAATCCGTTCGCGTTCCATGGCGGGCGGTGCGTGGGGATCTTCGGATCCGCCGGTCTGGTACATACCGGTTTTCGAGCCCGCACCGTCCGCCACCTTTATCGGTGGCGCTGCTATCTGTCCTGTACGGAGCATTGCCATGAACACATCGGACTTCCGTTCCCTGCACGCGCAGTACGATCCGGACAACGCCGAACCCGAGCGCGAACCTTCCGTCGATCCCAACGCCTTCGTAGCCACGCTGCGCCGCATCGGATCTGGTGCAGCTGCGGACGGCCAGCCTTGGCCGGAGCGGCATCAACTGCCCGGGCGGCGTCTTCAGTTGGCGGACGCGGATTGCGCGCTGGCGGGTCTGCGTGTGGTGGCGGAGCTGATGCTGGCTGCGGAGCGCACTCGACAGAACGGTGCGCCCGAGGAGTACCTGGGGGATCGGGTAATGGAGGGGTTGAAGTTGGCGTGTGTGGCGTTGACTGCGCAGGTTGCTGAGCGATTGCAGGTGCGGGAGTAGCCCAGTTGGACCTGGCCGTCTGTCGCGTGGCTGCTGGCCATCCAGGTGCTATCGGCGGATCGTTCGTCTTCTAGTCCATCCCCTATCCGCAGAGCGTCAAATGAAGCCTGTGATTTATGGCGCTGTTCTGCTGGCGGCGCTGTCCGCGACGACCGCCAGCCATCACGCCCCTCAAGCCGGCTTGAAACTATAAACCTTTCGCATGGTCTCCGATGCAAATTTTTCTGTCATATGCAAAGAAGCAATTCGATTTGCGCGTGGAGGCATAATGTATGAAGCGCGGCACCCGAGTGATAGATGCTTCGTAGTCAGTTGACGTAGCGCACCTGTGATGCTGGCGGACAACTCGTTGGAGTAGCCTTTGACTGTGTTGTATGCGGGCAGGGAAGTTGATGTTCCCTGCATTGAGCCGGTGCTGTTGCGTTGGAGTAGGCGGATTGTGCTGACACCTGATCCTTGCTGGTAAAGAATAGGAAGCTTATGCGATCCAGTGGAGATTGGATCATGATGTGCATGCATTCCGCGGAGGATGCGCAGGGAGGAATTGCCGCCAGCATGACGAATTTTCGGGGAATGTTGCGAGGCAGGGAGGCTTGAGAAAGTAGCCAAAGCATCGATGCAGCGCTATAACGTACTGAACTGAGGCGTAGCGCCAGTCTCCTTCACTAACCAATGGAACTGCACACACTCTTCACGCGTCAAGTGGAGGCGACCTTGGATGAATTCTCTTCTCACATGAGCGAATCTACAGACTGACCAGTACCCGCAGAGATTTGTAGCGCCTTCAGCCTGAAAAAGGATGGAAATGCATCACGATCAGCTTTTACAGATAGAACGAGATAGGTCTTCAAAAGCCTTGGAGCTTATGCGGGAACTACTTCAGCTTACCAAGCCGATTGCGGTGCACCCGAGATGGTCTCACGAAGAGCGGTCTCTTCTTGCAATGCTGCTAACTTCCTCTGCCCGCTCTACCGAAAGCGTCTTCCTGCTCTGCTCTTACGGGCAATTGTGGGATGCCGAGATGGTCCTTCGTGCAGTGGCGGAGGCTACACTGAAGACTGCATACATACTGCAGAGTGAAGATGAATTCAAAGCGAGGGTTGCTGAATACTCCACCGACCATTTCAACATTTCTTTACTCAAGGACGACTCAAAACTGAGAAGTACCCTTGCGGCACTGTCTGAACCGGATTCACGTGAGTGGCTTCCTCTTAGGGAGAGGCTTCTTAGCGAAGAAGAATTGGATGAGCTTGGCCGACTTTACGACAAGACTAAGCGTCGCTCGATCGAATCGCGCTGGGGAGTTGGTGGACTTTTGAACTCACTCCGCAAAGACGCCCCGCATCGAGTCCCTAGATATGATGCCCTGCTTCACAATTACTCTTTGTCAAGCCATATCCAGCATGCCGATTACATTGGAATCTCTCTCCCATACGACAGAGAGTCCCGAGACGAGGAGAGGCGAGATGCTCTAGAACTAGCGCACCTCTCACGCCTAATTTCGGACTGCTTCTCTCTTATGTACCTACGGATCGTGTCTGGCTACCGATTCTTAGATCTGGATCTCAAGCCTATCTTGGATGGACAGAAGCGAGTCGACGAAATGGAAAATGGCTTTGGAAATGCATTTGGAGAATGGATGAAAGTTGAATACGGCGAAGATGAAAGTTCAGAATAGAACCTTGGGGACGCCCTGAACCAATCACGGCTGAGTCCTGAATCTCCAGCGCCGGAGTGATCCGGGGCTATCTTACGCAGAGTCTTGGCATATTCTTACGCCCCGTAGTGCCCTTACCAGCATCTCGGGACGCAGTTGACGCCATGGTAGAACCAGCTGCCGGCGCCCCATATTCGACGGCGCGAACATCGTGAGCACCCACACGGTGCTCTTGGCCGGCCCTCGGCAGCTGACCGGGCGCAGCCGAACTACTGCCTATCACCCCGAACGGATGCTCAATCTTGGCGCGCAAGCTGGCTTTTGCACGCCTCCCGGAGCTGCGCCTGCTTTCGCTCGCGCGCTCCTGATTGTCTTCGCCCCGGATCTCTTAGCCGTGTTGATGATCGGCGCTTTGCAGTCGGCCAGGCCACTCGCTTGTCTGCGCCGGTATTGCCGCGATCGCCCAACACGCAGCCGTCCTTGCCGTGGAGCATTGCTTCAATGACCGTGACATCGCCCACATTGGTTGCAGTGCACTTCACGTGGTGAGCCAGACCTGAAATCTCATCCACGCCGATATGCACCATCATGGGCTGGTGTCGACGGCTGCCTCCGCGGAGCTGATGCGTCTCAGGATCGCGCGCCTCGCCCGCGTTCTTGGTCGAACTGGGCTTATAGGCAATGGTCCATTCCAAGAGCGTGCCTGCGCGCAGCCTCTAGCCTCTGCAGGCAGTATACGCGTTCGCCACTTCGGGCATCCTAGCGACCAGATCCCGCTTCTCCAGCAGACGACGGAAGTGGAATCTCGTGGTCTCACCCGGAATCGCATCTAGGCCGCTGAGTCGGGTGAATAATCGCATCGAGGCAAACTCGCGCAATGCTTCCTCCTCGCCCGCGTCGCTCAATGGATCCCACGGCCACAGCAGATGGCTGCCTGGATGGCTCCTCAATTTGTGTCGTCATTCTTTTCGGGGATGCCGGTACTACCCGAAGGCATGTTCAGAGTGTCCCTTGACGTTTCCGAAGCAGCGGATGAAAGAACGCAATCCGTATGTGGTCGGTCTGTAGCATCATGCGCTCGGCATCTTGGTCGCACAGCAAACCTGCGTAGCCGGTCCCGAACCGATGCTGCCGTCGCGCTACAACTCCGATCGCTGGAGGGCTCACGCGGCTCTGAACCAAGTCACCCAATTCGTCGCAGAGCGGGTCAAGGCCGGCGGCCCACCTCTGGAGCCGATCACGGTGCTCGATCTGCGTCGCACGATCTAAGTGCCGCATTTACAACCACGCCTTCCAGAACCCCTTTCTCGAGAATATCTAGCAACACCACGCTCTGCCTTTCAGTCGGAAGCTTGGAGGGAATCTGCATAGCAACCTTGAGCACTCCGTCTTCCTTTGGCGTGAGCAGATCCCTCTCAAGTAGTGACTGATAGATGCGAGCCCACTCCGTGCCGGGAATCGTCAGCACCTTTCGCTGCGCTTCGATACCGTTGTCGATCCTCTGCGTCTCCTTCGCAGTCTTCACGATCGCTGCCTGATCGTCCTGCGGGACAAGTCGATCGTAGAACTCGGGTGGGAGAAGATTGGCAATGGCGTCGGTACGGGCCTGTATCCTAGTCCAGCACGCCTCCCTTTTGCACCACTCGGAAATGTTGGAAATTCCTTGCGGTGGCCTGATGATGTCATCGTTCACGCCCGCCGACACGACAGCGATGGCACTTTCGAGCACTGGGTCGACCTTCTGTGCATTCCAAGTGCCGACAAAGTCGATGCACTCCTTCCTACGCCTTGTGATATCACCGAGTACTGCCAGCGTGTAAGCGACGATGTTTGCTCGGTACCCGCCGTTGTACCAAGGCTGTGCAGAAACGATGCGCTCCGTTGCGCGGAAGATCAGGCCACGTGCGACAGCCCTCTTGAAATAGAACTCGTTGAACGCATCGGATGATTTCTCCCACTCACTGCCGATGCGGGCGGCATAGCGTGCAAAGTTCTTCTGGGAACCAAGATTAACCCACCTGGGGTGGTCATCCCAGACATTCTCGAACTTCGCAAGATCCGTCTTGGTGAACATTTGTGGCTTGGGATGCTCCGCCTTGAAGCGACGCTGCTCCGCAGGAGTGAGCTTCGAGTGCGCATCGGCATACTGGCCGCGCGCGCGCTCGTAGAACCAGCGCGTCTCGCGCGGGGCTCCCTTCTGCGCCGGCGCCCAGATCCGACGGGAAAATCCTTCCATCCGCACATGGAACGGGTGGTTCGAGAAGAAATCGGCGGCATTCACCCTATTCTGGGTGTTCGCATATTCCGATATCTTTGGAACGACCGTTTCGCTCTTTAGATTGTCGATGACGGACAGCTTCAACTGAACGAATATCTGGGAAAGATCGGCCTTGTCGCGCTTGCGTGTGTGGAACAGCGATGCAGTGGTCTGGCCACCATTCACGATCTGGAGGTCGACAACCCTCGTGATTGCCAGACCGGAATCCGTCATCCCTGTTTCGACGCTCTGTGCTGTGGCTGTTATCCCGTTGTTGTAGGCAAAGAACATCCCTGGTTCGTTCAGGATCGTCGCCCTTATTCCCTGGTTCACATTGCCGCGAGCCTGCAGGAAAGTTCGGACGTTCTGCTCAAGCAATCGCGCTCCGAATTTTTCGTACAGAGCTGCCAACACTTCGGCAGGCATGACCATCAGATAGGATTGATAGGCGTCGGTCTCCAGATGTGCTGGAAGACAGGCGATGCCCTTACCGAACATCTGTTCAAAGTCGAGGTCGAGTGGTTCCTTGTGGCTGCGGGAGCTTCGCTGCCGATGAAGCCTCGAGATGTCCCATATGTGGTGAGCAGCCGGAACTCCTGCCACTTCCACATCAGGAAGGGCCTGGATTTTCTCGCTGAGCGTGCGTTCGGAGAAGAGAACCAAGTTGACCTGCCGAATGGCGTCCTTGCGATCCGCAATCTGCCTAGCAAGGCCGTACTCCGGCGATGTGACCTCAAGTTCGCCGGCCAGGCCCTTGTTGGCGCTGGCTTCGAGGAAGTTGGCAACACGCTTGAATGCCGCGGCCACTTCCGTTCTGGTGAGCGATGCCAGCTCGTTCCGGGAATCGAAGTCCGCGATGAAAAGGTCCAGAACTCCTTCGTCATTGAACCAGTATCCATCCACGCGCATGCCACGCTGCGCCCGGAAATGGCAGAGTTCAAAACCTTCCGTGAAGCCGGTCTCGACAAGGTCGTTCGCGATGGTCTCCATGAACTCGGAGAGCTGGAAGCTGCCATTGGCTTCGGCGCCCGCCAACAGTTCCTGTCGGAAGTCGTGGAAGAACTCTTCTTCGGTCTGCTCCATCAATCCTCCCCGAAGATGGCCGCTTCGTTACACTCGTACGGAGCAATCGTTTCCAGCCTGATGTCATAGGCCACGTTGGTAATCCCTGGCGGCAGTTGCGACCGCATCAAACGCGGAAATCCGTCACCAACACGATAGCTGCGCACGTCGCTGACGACAAAGCGCGGCTCATCGTAGCCAAGAAGGGGCGCATAACCATGCGCCACCAGCTTCCGGTCAAAGGCCTCGACGGCATCCGCCTCGCCGAGTCGTGCCTGGACTGCGGTAACGATCTCGTTGAGCGAGCGGGCTCCTGCGGTATCGGCCAGATCGCTCAGCCGGTACACGCGGAGGAACAGCGCGTCGTTCAGTGATTCGAGTTGGTCTTCCGACGAAACGCGGACGCTGCTCCGCTCCGCGCCCGAGAGCGATTTGATCTCGACGGCTGTGTTGCCGAAGATGAAATCCTGATGCGATCGTTCCGGACCGAGCCAGGCTTCGACGGCGGCCCTGCTCGACATCTGCCGATCGATCAGTTCCATCAGAAACACGATTTCGGCGAAGAGGCCGCGGACCTCCTCGATGGACAGATGCTGACTTCGGCCTGACAGGAAGGTCTTCCAGCGGCAGATGTGCGCCAGCGAGACGGCGAGAGAGCTGGCCGAATCGGTGGCGTGCTCCAGCGAGGATGCAAGGGTGCGGCAAAGTCCTTCGAAGAGATCGCGATCGACCTGTCTTTCAAGGGCGAGGACCAAGTGCTGCTGCCCCTGAACTCCGGCACGGAGATCGACGTCGATGCCGTTCACCGTGACCGCATTCTTCCGGTACTGGGCTGCATGATCCCCCTGGAGCTCTACGATGAACAGGCAGGCGCCCCCGGCATCGCGTCCCCAGAAACAGGGCACGGCCGTTCCCACCGCAACTTGGCGGACATTGAAGTCCGATCCCGGGACGGCAATGTCATCCCAAGGAGAGGAATCAGGCATCGTAGTCATCCTCTTCATCAGGGTTGTCCGCAGGGCCCTGCATCTGCTTCAGCCAGACTCGATTGACAACAACCTTAACCTCAGTTCTATAGAGACCATCTGGATAACTCACGCCGAAAGCAGGGATACGACACCCTGTAAACTCTTCGTTATCCATTGGGGTCAACACATGAAGCATCAATAGCGGCTTATTCCGCACCACTCGATAATGGTAATCCGACGGCTTCCCCGTTTTACTCTTGATATCGGAGGCCGCTTTGCGCTGAGCGTCAAGAATTTGCTCTTCACTCAACCCAAATTTCTCGTCGCCTCGACTCGCAACCCGATATCCGGATATTTTCCATTCATCCATAGTCGCCCCTTCTGCCGTCCGATCCTGTGGACCAAGCCTGAAGTTATCAGCATCACCAGCCCCCTTAGAGATCAGTAAAACATCGCCATTCGGATACTGATCTCTTATGGCTTCCAAATAATCCAGAGCCATCATCTTCTTCAGGGATGAATTCTTGTGTGTTTTGAATTCAATCAAAAAGTCCTCAATATCGCCAACTCCAACATTGGGTATGAACCACCCCTTGTCCGTTGACTGAGCTCGGCTGCTGAGTCTTTTCCATAAATCCTCTATCAGCCGCTCATTTGCACTGTTGATTTCCTTGTCAAATGGCAGCGAGGTGCTCTCAACGAGCTGCCCGGTAAGGTTTTGATTAATGACAACCTCTTCTGCCGCGCGCATCTTATTCGCCGCAGTAATCAACAGGCTCTTCGAATGTGACCGAACGTACAAGCCGAAATAATCAGGACTCAATCCATTCCGACTCATCTGCTTAGCCTGTTGGACAAGTTCTTCTGCTGCCTCGGCAATATGAGAGTACCAATCAATCGAATCGCGAGAGAGATGAACGCGGCAGAGGTCCTGGAAGCCTGGCCGGTAACCGAACCAGCGCCCCATCTGCATGAGGGTGTCGTACATCTTCGTATTGCGGTACATGTAGCTGACGGTCAATCCCTCGATGGTCAGGCCTCGGGAGAGGCTCAGACCACCGACCGCGACCGCGGTCAGCCCGACTCCTTCCTTCGCGTAGCGGGCGTAGTCGAGCACCTCGTCACTCTTGCTGTTGATGACATAGAGGTGGAGGTGCTCGAAGACGCCGCTGAGGGCTGCCTTCACCTCCGCCCAAGTAAACCCAGCATCGGCATACTCCGCATCGAAGGCGTGCTTCAGGCCCTGCATGTACGCGTTTCTTGCGGAAACCTCTTCCGGCATCGCGTAGTTGGCGAGAACCGCTTCCCTGATCTTCTTCTCCCTGAGACTCAGGAAGTCACGCACGGCCTTCTGAACGGGCACGAAGCGCGACACATTGATCATCATTGAGCAATGCTTTCCTGTCTGCCCACGCAGGTTGCGGATGGCGCGAGCGACGATGAATTCGTCGAGTGCGCGATAGAGGCTGGGGGGCAACTCGGGGACAGCATCGTCACGCTTGTGGGCGTACGGAATGAGATTCTCACAATCGTCGATCGGCCTCACGATCGATTGACTGGTCGCCTCGTCGAGGAACACCTTCTCGGCACCGAAGTACGTCGTTGGCGCGTCCAGGCAATAGATGAAGTCGCGAGGGAACAGCTCCTCACGCACATCATCGCCATAGGCGTCGGGGTTGATAAAGATGTTGGCGAATGGGGTCGCCGTGTAGCCGACATAGCACGATTTTGCGAACAGCCCGAGGATGCGCCGGATCATTGCATTCGTTCGTGTCGGATCCAGATCCTCCTTGTTCGTGTTGATCGACGCGTTGTCGGCCTCGTCGTCAATCAGCAGCATCGGCACGTCGGAAATCCGGCCATCGCCCTCGGCGTTCAGCTCCTTCAGCCATTTGTGAAGAGCCGTGAGCGTCGTCACATTCTTCTTGATGACCAGAATGATCGGCTTACTGAAGTCGTTGATCTTCCAGCCGCTCTTTTCCGCCGTGTTCTTGTTGAAGTCCTCGTTGATGTTGGTGAGGGTGGCCGGATGCGGATAGCCCGGCGCGAGGCCGACGCCGATGTTGCGACGATCCTCGGGATCGCTGGACCGGCCGATGAAGGCCTCATCGATGCGCTGCTGCGTCTGCTTGCGCAAATTGTTGTGAATGCCGGCGACGACGATGATGAACTTGTAGCCGGCGTCGGCGGCGCGTGCTATCAGGCCGGTGTAGTTGGCCGTCTTGCCCGACTGCACATGACCGATGACAAGGCCGCGACGGTTCCAGGTTGTGCCCTCGCTCAACGGATCCTGCAGGTGGCCAAGAATGCGGGTCGTGACATCGCTCAGCGACTGGACCATCTGCGGCGGCCAACCTTCCTTGAGAAGAAAGTTTCCATAGGATTCCGCATATGTCCAAGCGACATCATCACGCTTGTGGACCCACTGATCATCATGCTTCGCAGTGACATCCACCAGCGAAACACCGGCCCCCATGCGCGTGTCAACCGATATCATCGCCTCGGTGACGATATTGCGGAGATCGCCCGTATAGCCGAAGATCGCGGCGATCTCTATCGCCTTCTCCTCCACCTGCTCGCGCGTCGGCGTCTCGGCCATGTTGGCAAGGCCTGAGATGAGCGCGTTGGCGATGTTTCGTTCTTCCGTGATGACTGTGAGGCTCATGCAAAGGTCTCGCTGATGAATTTTTCGGCCAGTTCGATCTGGCCATCGAAAAGGTGCGTCGAGCGCACGATCTGGAGAAAGGCATTCGGATCGCCCGGCCCGTCGCCGTAGAGCACCTTCCTGAGACTCTTCAGGCGCTCCAGAGTCTGGCTTTCATCCACCGCCCTCCGGTTGATCTGGCGCGGATGGGTCGAGTAATCGGAATAGATCATCTCCACCGGCAGGGAGGCGGCAATCGAATCCAGCAGGACACGAAGCAGATCCGCATCCTCGGGCGAAAGTCTTGTGCCCAGGGATGCAATGAGAGGGTGCTGCTCGTTGATTGCGAAACGGATGCCGCCATGATCGGCGTAGCGCTCCCAGAATAGGGCCTGGCTTTCCTGAAAGAGCTTCTGCCCGCGCCCCCTATGCACCGTCACGCTGCGGGCAGTAATCCTGTTGATGATCTGACGCAGCCGCTCCCGCACCCCATGCGGCGGGCGGGCACGCGATTTCTTGATGTCGATGGTCCAGGCTTCGTCCAGACTGTTGGGAAAGTCGATCTGTACCCGGGCCAACTTGGTGGCCTCACCCTTCGGCACGAGTCTGAACCAGTCGCCCCAAGCCATTAGGCGGCCGTTTCGATAGACGTAGCCCCCCTGATTAGAGATGAAGTCACTACGATCCTGGTAGTAGTCGTACTCGGACGCGGACAGACGACTGTGATGCGGAAGCACGTAAGGCTGCAGGCGCACCTCGGCCTCGCCGATGCGGACGATCTCCTCTGGAAGCACCTGGGTGGCAGGATTCTTCCTGCAAAAGGGATCGAATGCCGTAATCGGACGGCCATTGACGGTGAGAGAAATCCTGGCATGTCCCTTGATCTCACCCGAGAGAAACCGGTGGAAGACAAGTGACAGATGTCTGCCCACCGCCTCAAGCTTCTCATTGACAATCTCGTCTCGACGATGCCCGGCTTCGTCCTCCATCAATCGATCGAGCTCTCGCCAAATAACGGCCGTGCCGCGGGCGCCGAGCCGTTCGACGTAAGGGAACCCATGGATGTCCGCATCGTCCAGGATGGAGAGAATCCAGTCGTCGGCAGCATCGATGCGATCCAGATTCCATTCGGCTCCGCAGAAAGTTCCATCGCGTGTGCTCACAACGGTCAATGAGCGGCATTGGGAAAACGAGGCTGTCTTCAGGCCAAGGCCGAAGCGCCCTAGATCCTGCGGCGACCGATGCTGCCTGGGGTTGCCGGTCCCATGACGCATTGCACCGAGCAGCTCGTCTTCTGTCATCCCCTTGCCGTTGTCGAGGATGACCATCACAGGATGCTTACCGGATGCATCGCAAATGATGTCGATGGTGTCCGCGCCAGCGGAAATGCTGTTGTCGATCAGATCGGCAATCGCAGTTTCGAGTGAGTACCCAAGGTCCCGCATCGATTCCGAAAGGCAGGCCGCGCTCGGCGGATGACTGCGATCACGAGCCATCGGCTTCCTCTTGCGTCTTCTCGTGAGTCAAGCGCATGGTAAGCTCCGAATTGCTGCTTCGGGTATCGTATTCATCCGTTCGCATTGCCAAGCGGAAGTGCGGAGCTGCCATTCCTGCAGACATTCAGGCGGAAGATGCTCAAGACCATGCGCGTTCCAACCACTCCGCAGCGCAGCCGCATGATGTCGAGCATTCGCGGAAAGAACACCCGGCCGGAGCGGATACTTCGCTCCCTTCTTTTCGCCAGGGGCTTTCGATATCGACTTCATGTGCGGGGGCTGCCCGGCTCCCCCGACCTTGTGTTCCCGAAGCACAAAGCAGTGGTATTCGTCCATGGGTGCTTCTGGCACCGACATGAAGGGTGCCGCTATACAACCACTCCCAGTACCAATGAAGATTTCTGGCTGCAGAAATTCCAGGGAAATGTCGCTCGCGACACGCGCCATGCGGAGATGATTCATGCGCTTGGCTGGCGTATGGCGGTCGTATGGGAGTGTGCCTTGAAGCACTCGCGCGAGGAGACTGCACAGGTGGTTGAGGAATGGCTGCATAGCGGCGAGGATGTCTTGGTGATCGGTCAAAGCACTGACTAGCCCGCTTCAATAAGTACCGGAAGCTGTTCCGGCAGGTTTCGCTACATACTTCCCGCCGGCATCTTCTTTAAGATGTAACCAATCTGCCTTCGCCTCCTCTTATTCATTTCGTTCAAAAGGCTACGAACGGTCTTGGCTAGCTTGTGGGCAAGCAACGGAGGCACCGCATTGCCGACCTGGGTGTACTGCTCCGTGCGGTTGCCCGCGAAGAGGTAGTTGTCGGGAAACGTCTGGAGCCGTGCTGCTTCCCTGACCGTAAGACTTCTGCATTGCGAGGGATCGTAGTGGATGTAGTAGTGCCCATCCTTCGCAATGTGGGCCACCACCGTGGTGGACGGTTCATTCCTGCACTGCACGCGGAACCGGTCCTTGAATGGGATCACTTCGGATTCCCGATCGACATGCGCATTGATGTGATCAGGAAGCAGCTTGGGAGGGAAGACATCCAGCGTCGGGCAGTATCCCGATAAGTGAGCAAAACTGGCCGAGAAAAGATACCGAGCAAGATCGGATGCCATGTGCCCACGCGCCTCATGCTGACAAACCCCCCCCAAACTTCGGTCGTGAAGCCATTGCTGAAGCTCTGTTGGCTTCTTTAGCCTTTTGTAGTCCCGTGAAATAAAGGCGCCACCAGTGGTAGTGCTGGTTGCCGCAGCAGCAAAGGAACGCATTTTCTCGATAATGGCAGATTCATTCTCTGTCTTCCAGCCCTTGACGCACGAGGGGGCAGCTTGGACAGCTTTGCGCCACGCCTCCACCGAATCGCCACGCGACAACTTGCTGCGGATTCGAGGAAGATCGTCAATGGCCTGCTTGACCGTGACAGGCTTTGCCACGGGTGCCAGCAACTGATGCTGAGGAATATCCAACCCCTTCCTCACTCCGAGCAGAATCACGCGATGCCTGCTTTGCGGAATCCCATGTCGCTCGGAATGAATAAGGTAGTCGGTAGGTTCCAGCGAGCTCTCGTCGCCCTTCTTGGTGAAGGATCGGATTTCGTACTCGAGCCCCTCGGTCGGCATTGAAAGATCCGCGATGATCTTCTCGAACATCGGATTGCCGGAGTGCTTGGAGGAAAGCAAACCCTTGACATTCTCCATTACGAAAATGGTGGGCTTGTGCACTTGGATGATTCTCAGGTACTCCCTGTAGAGGAAGTGCTTTTCATCCTTGTGAAAGTCTTTGTCGTTGGCACGCCTGGAGCGCCCCGCCAGCGAATACGCTTGACAGGGTGGGCCGCCGATCAGCACCCAGGTTTCCTGCCCCTTAAGTGCAGCCCGAATTTCCTTGTCTATACTGACTTCATCGGACTTGCCAAGTTCTAGGCATCTCGCCTCGGTGGCAGCATGCTCAAAGGCGCTGGCCACGGCAGGGATCTTGCGAAAAGCAGCCTCATCGATCTCGCGCCGTATGTAGCTGTAGTAGTGCTTGACGTCCTTGGTGCCACGCAGGCGCCTGAACACTGCCCTGAGCGACAGCGTGCGATGTGCGACAGCATCCTTCTCAATAGAAAGGGCAATCTCGAAGAATGGCTGCCTCTTGTGGCCCCGCAGGGACGCGAATCCTTCCCCGAGCCCTCCTGGGCCAGCAAAAATATCAATTATGGGAACTGGCATGCCAGAAATCCTCCCCTTCGTACTTCCGGAAATTTGATGTGATAAGCCCTCCTTAGAACTGAGAGCATTCAGAAATCACCACTCATCTTGCTTGGCAACTGCCCAGACCTGCGGTCAGCGCAAGCACGCTAGCGCTCCGTCCATTCTTCCCACCTTCGTTCCATAGATTTGCGCGCCGCTTAAAGTCAGGAGATAGATCCATCTCAC
>NZ_KV791441.1:0-16928 GCF_001807895.1 Stenotrophomonas sp. HMSC10F07 | reverse complement strand
CCCCCCCCCGCTAGAACCCGTCGCTTCCAGTGGCATTCCTGCATCAACATTACCGCCCACCGCAGACACCCCACATGGCAGACCGTTTTCGCTTTCATTGTATTCAATTCAATGACATTCACATCGTTAGCAAAATAAAAAGGGCGGCTACTCGCCGCCCTCTTTATCACCACAGATGCCATCTCGGCAAGGGCACTACATCAAACCCCAACAGGATTAGCCTTCTCCGGATCAATCTTGTACTGCTTGATCGCCCGGGCCACATCCTTCGCGGTCATCTTCCCTTCCTTCGCCAGCGCCGCAATCGCGGCATGCGCGATGTAGTACCGGTCAACCTCGAAGAACCGACGCAGGTTCGCACGCGTATCCGAGCGACCAAACCCATCCGTACCCAGCACGGTGTACGACATCGGCACGAACGCGCGGATCTGGTCCGCATACGCACGCACATAGTCGGTGGCGGCAATCGCCGGGCCCTGACGGCCTTCCAGCAGCTCGGTCACGTAGGCCTTGCGCTGCTCACCTTCCGGATGCAGGCGGTTGGCACGTTCCACGTCGAAACCATCGCGACGCAGTTCGTTGAAGCTCGGGCAGCTCCAGATGTCGGCGGTCACGCCGAAGTCCTTGTCCAGCAGCTCGGCCGCGGCAATGGCTTCGCGCAGGATGGTGCCCGAGCCCAGCAGCTGCACGCGCAGCTCGCCCTTCTTCGGCTTGCCGGCGTCGGTCAGCAGGTACATGCCCTTGACGATGCCTTCGGCCGCGCCTTCCGGCATTTCCGGGTGGGTGTAGTTCTCGTTCATCAGGGTGACGTAGTAATACTCGTCCACCTGGTCTTCCATCATGCGCTTGGTGCCGTGCTGCAGGATCACCGTCACTTCGAAGCCGAAGGTCGGGTCGTAGCTGCGCACGTTCGGGATGCCACCGGCCACCAGATGGCTGAAGCCATCTTCGTGCTGCAGGCCTTCACCGTTCAGCGTGGTGCGGCCGGCGGTGCCACCCAGCAGGAAGCCGCGGGTACGCATGTCCGCTGCCTGCCAGGCGATGTCGCCCACGCGCTGGAAGCCGAACATGCTGTAGTAGATGTAGAACGGCAGCATCGGCACGTTGCTGACCGAGTAGCTGGTACCGGCGGCCATCCACGAGCTGATCGCACCCGGCTCGCTGATGCCCTGCTGCAGCACCTGGCCGCTCTGGTCTTCGCGGTAGAACATCAGCTGGTCGGCATCGACCGGCTTGTACTTCTGGCCGAACGGCGCGTAGATGCCGATCTGGCGGAACAGGCCTTCCATGCCGAAGGTACGGGCTTCGTCGGCCACGATCGGCACGATGTGCGGGCCCAGTTCCTTGTCACGCAGGGTGATGTTCAGGCTCTGCACGAAGGCCATGGTGGTGGAGTAGCTGCGCTCGCCGCTGCTCTTCAGCAGGCGCTCGTAGGCTTCCAGCTTCGGCGCCACGAAGGTCTTGTCGGCCTTGCGGCGGCGCTGCGGCAGGTAACCGCCCAGCGCGGCACGGCGTTCCTGCAGGTACTGCACTTCCGGCGAATCCGGGCCCGGGTGGTAGAACGGCACCTGGCCGTCGGCCAGCTGCGCGTCGGTCACCGGAATGTTGAAGCGGTCGCGGAAGTGGCGCACCGCTTCGTCGTCCAGCTTCTTGGTCTGGTGGGTGGGGTTCAGTGCCTCACCGGCGCTGCCCATGCCGTAACCCTTCACGGTCTTGGCCAGGATGACGGTCGGCATGCCCTTGGTGTTCACGGCCTGGTGATAGGCGGCGTACACCTTGTGCGGGTCGTGGCCACCACGGTTCAGGCGCCAGATGTCGTCGTCGCTCAGGCCGGCGACCATCGCGGCGGTTTCCGGGTACTTGCCGAAGAAATGCTCGCGTGTATACGCGCCGCCGAAGGCCTTGCAGTTCTGGTATTCGCCGTCGACGGTTTCCATCATCAGCTTCTTCAGGACGCCGTTGGTGTCCTTGGCCAGCAGGGCATCCCAGTAACCGCCCCACAGCAGCTTGATCACGTTCCAGCCGCCGCCACGGAACACGCCTTCCAGTTCCTGGATGATCTTGCCGTTGCCGCGCACCGGGCCGTCCAGGCGCTGCAGGTTGCAGTTCACCACGAAGATCAGGTTGTCCAGGCCTTCACGGCCGGCCAGGGCGATGGCACCCAGGGTTTCCGGCTCGTCGCTCTCGCCGTCGCCGATGAAGCACCACACCTTGCGGTCGGACTTCTCGATCAGGCCACGGTTTTCCAGGTAGCGCATGAACTGCGCCTGGTAGATGGCGGCCAGCGGGCCCAGGCCCATCGACACGGTCGGGGTCTGCCAGTAGTCCGGCATCAGCCACGGGTGCGGGTACGAGGACAGGCCACCGCCGTCCACTTCCATGCGGAACTTGTCCAGCTGCTCTTCGCTGATGCGGCCTTCCAGGAAGGAACGCGCGTAGATGCCCGGGGCGCTGTGGCCCTGGATGAACAGCAGGTCGCCCGGGTGGTTTTCGCTCGGGGCGCGCCAGAAGTGGTTGAAGCCCACGTCGTACAGCGTGGCGCCGGAGGCGAACGAGGCGATGTGGCCGCCCAGGTCACCCGGCTTGCGGTTTGCGCGCACCACGGTGGCCATCGCGTTCCAGCGGATGATCGAACGGATGCGCCATTCCAGCTCGGCGTTGCCCGGGCTCTTGGCCTCGAACTGCGGTTCGATGGTATTGACGTATTCGGTGGTGGGAGAGAACGGCAGGTAGGCGCCCGAACGACGGGTCAGTTCCACCATGCCTTCCAGCAGCTGATGCGCGCGCTCGGAGCCCTCGACATCAATAACGGCCTTCAACGACTCGATCCACTCCTGGGTTTCCACAGGATTCGGGTCGTTGTTCAGCACCTCGTTCAACCAGTTCATTAGCGCTCCCATAACCGCACGCACGCGCGCGACTGTTGTATAGATTTCTAGACCGCAAAGTGTAGCGCACCAAGGGCTTTCGTCACTTGGCTACGCAGGCGTATGGATGCAACCGGCCAGTGTCCGCAAGGGGCTTGCCGGGCCCGCTGATGGCCCTGCGGCGGGCCTTGGCGGCGGCGCGGGCTGTCGCTTGCGGGCCGCTGCGCCCATCCGCAGGACGCAGTGTTACTGCTGCCGATGACGGTTGTAGGGCAACTCCGGAACCGCCGTAGGTGGGCGCCGGGCAGCGGTTCTGAACCGGCGACAACATGTCGCACCTGCCTCTGGATCGCTGCCAGCCACGGGCCCAGGGTGGGTCGCGAGTGATGGGCCCGATGGCCCTGCTCCCTTCCACAGCATCGCCGGGGCGCCTCGCAGGGGGCGCCCCTTTTGCTGTGCGCACGAAGGTCCGTGGCCCAAATTGCACCTGCTTGTGGCCGGATCGGATGTTGTCGCTTTCGACATATCGATATATCGTTTGCATACTCGTTTACCGATATATCGAAATGAGCCGTACCGCTTCTGCCAGAGCCCGTTCCACCGATCCGGATGTGCCGCGCCGCAACGGCCAGCCGCGCGTCCTCAGCCGCGGCGACCTGCGCCTGCTGGTGCTGGCCCTGATCGGCGAGCAGCCGCGCCATGGTTACGAGCTGATGCAGCTGATCAGCAACCAGTTCATGCAGGCCTACACGCCCAGCGCCGGCACCATGTACCCGCTGCTGGCCAGCTTCGAGCAGGCCGGCTGGATCGAGGCCGAGGAAGTGGATGGCAAGCGGATCTTCCGCATCACCGCCGCCGGCGAGTTCGAGCTGAAGGTGCAGCGCACCCAGGTGCGCCTGGCGCAGCGACGTGCCTTCGACCGTGCCCGCGAGATCACCAAGGCCTCGCTGCCGCCGCCGCTGGCCACTGCCCTGCGCGAGTTCAAGCGGGCGCTGGTGCATCACCACGGCCGCTGGGCCGAGGGCGAGGCGGACGAAGTGGCGGCGCTGCTGACGCGGGCCTCGGCCCTGCTCAACGGTACGGTCGGTAGCGAGCAACCACCGATTTCAACGACCCAGCCAGACTGAATCCAGCCAGGTCCTCCCCTACGCCGCGCGCCCCCCGCGCGACACCTTTACAGGTATCCCCATGACCGAACACAACAACACGCGCCTGCGCCTGGATGTGCGCTTCCGTGAACTGACCGTGCTGCGCACTGAAGAGGTCACCCCGCACATGCGCCGCATCGTGCTGGGTGGCGACGACCTGGCCGGCTTCGATTCGCCCGGCGCCGACGACCACATCAAGCTGTTCTTCCCCAATGCCAGCGGCGAGATGGTGCTGCCGGTGCTGACCGCCGAAGGCCGCAGCTACCCGGACGGCAAGGCGCCCTCGCCGTCGCGCGACTACACCCCGCGCTGGTGGGAGCACGAAACCGGCGAGCTGGCCATCGACTTCGTACTGCATGACCAGGGCGTGGCCGGGCCGTGGGCCGAACGCGCACAGCCGGGCGACACGCTGGTGATCGGCGGCCCGCGCGGCTCGTTCGTGGTGGCAGACACCTACGACGCCTACGTGCTGATCGGTGATGAAACCGCGCTGCCGGCCATCGCCCGCTGGCTGGACGTGCTGCCGGACGGTGCCGAGGTGCAGGCCTTCATTGAAGTGCGCGACGAAGCCGAGCGCCAGGTCCTGCCGCAGTACGAGAACGTGCGCATCCACTGGCTGGAGCGCAACGGCTTCCCAGCGGCCAGCAGTACGCTGCTGGAAGACATGCTGACCGACTTCGAGGCCCCGGACGGTGATGTTTTCTACTGGATCGCCACCGAATCGCGCCGCGCGCGGATGATGCGCAAGTTCATCGAAGGCCACCTGGGCGTGCCGCGCGACTGGATTCGTTCGACCGGCTACTGGAAGGCCCACCCGGACGAAACCGACGGCGATTGATCAAAAGGCGGTGGGTGCGGACCGTTGGTCCGCACGCCTTTGACTGTGTAGAGCCGAGCCCACGCTCGGCTGCTCTCCGCTCGGCCACCGATGGACCCATCGCGCTACGCGCGATGAGCCGAGCATGGGCTCGGCTCTACAGGAGGGACCGCGACCGGCGGCTTGACCACCTGCTGCATCCACCCGAACCGCTGCGCGGCCCAGATCTCCAGCGCTACCAGCAGGGCGATGATCAGCAACGGCAACAGCAACCCGAAGTACACGCCGGGCATCATGCCGTTGATCTGCGCCTTCACCAGCCGCAGCACGCCACGGGTGTGCAGCAGCTCATCGACGTGCATGGTCAGCGCCTCGCGCACCACCTTGGGTTCCAGGCCGAGGCTACCGGCCCTGTCCACCAGCGTGTCTTCCACCATGCTGCGCAGCAGGCCCTCGCGCACCTTGCCGATCACCCAGCCGGTGCCGCGTGCCAATGGGCCGTTGCCAAGACGGTCCAGGCCAGGCAGCGGATGCTCGCTGAGGTAGGCCGAGGCGATGGTGTCGGCGACGTCGCCCACCGTGCCCTGGCTGCGCAGTGCCTCGCGCATGCGCGGGTCGTCCAGCGAATCGGTAAAGCCTTCGCTCCAGCCTTCCACCAGGGTCTGCAGGTGCGGCTGGAAATGATCGAGCTGCTTGAACAGCGCGCGGTGCGCACCGGCAGTGAAACCCAGCTGCAGGCCGACGAAGGCAGTGGCCAGCGGCAGCAGCACCACGTAGCTGGCCAGCAGCCAGTGATGCCAGCGCTTGCGCCGCTGCAACCAACCACGGCGATGCAGCCAGCGCCAGCCGGCGATGCCCAGCACCAGGCCGAGCAGCGTACCGAGCACGCTGCCGCCCACCAGGTCGAGCACGCTCAGGCCCGACCAGAATTCGTTCAACCAGTACTGCGCGTCCTGCATGGGTCTTCCTTCCGTGGGTGATACCGCAGCCATTGTAGAACCGAGCCCACGCTCGGCTGCTCTCCGCTCCGCCATCGGAAAACCGTGTGCTGGGCGCGATGAGCCGAGCGTGGGCTCGGCTCTACAGGTATTCCGCCGCCCGGTTCAACGCATCAGCCGGCAAGCAATGCGACAATCGCGCTCCTTTCCTGCAGCAACGAGGCCCATATGGCCAAACTGACCCTGGCCAGCGTGGACGCGCTGCGTACCCGCTTCGCTGATGACGCTGCCTGCGACGCGGCCCTGGCCGCCTTCGCCGATACCGCTGCACTGCGCGCGCCGCTGCGCGAGCTGGTGGAAGCACAGCACCGCTACCTGCAGGCCGAATTCGAAGTGGCGCAGGTGGCCGACGTGCTGCGCCGCGACCAGAAGTACGCGCCGGTGGGTCGGCCTTCGATCAACATCGTGCAGCTGCGCAAGCAGCAGGCGGCCACCAAGCAGGCGGCGCTGATCGCCCGCCAGGTGGTGGCGCAGGCGGCGCAGACGTTCGTGCGGGTGAGCGGGATGACGGTGAAGGCCAAGCAGAGCCCGAGCGAAGCGTGTGGCGTGTGGTTGGGCGCGCTGCGCTGAAGGATCGTGCGGACCAACGGTCCGCACCCACCAGATGCAGGTTGGCACCTGCCGGGTAGTGCCGGCCGCTGGCCGGCAACCCCATCGGCATCGGGTGCCTCGCATGCAGAACCCAAAAAGAAGGCCCGCTTTTCAGCGGGCCTTCTGCCTTCTCACGACGAGTGAGCTGGGTGCATCAAGCGGCCGGCTTTTCGCCGGTGGCTTCGGTGGTGATGCGGATCTTCACTTCATCGCTGACGTTCGGGGCGTAGGCGCCGACGCCGAAATCGCTGCGCTTCAGGGTGGTGGTGGCATCGAAGCCAGCCGCCGGAACCTTGGCCATCGGGTGCTCGCCGCCGCCGTTGACGGTGACGTCCAGGGTGACCGGCTTGGTGATGCCCTTGATGGTCAGGTCACCGGTGACGGTCAGCTTGTTGGTGCCGGCCGCTTCCACCTTGGTGCTCTTGAAGGTGGCATCGGCGAACTTGGCGGCGTCGAAGAAGTCGGCGCTCTTCAGGTGCTCGTCGAACTTGGCGGTGAAGCTGTTCAGGCCGCTCAGCGGCAGCTTCACTTCCACGGTGGACTTGGTCACGTCTTCGGCGTTGTACACCAGGGTGCCTTCGACGTTGCCGAAGTGCGCGCTGGGGTTGGAGAAGCCGAAGTGGCTCCACTGCGCCAGCACGTCGGTGTGGCTCGGGTCCAGCTTGTAGGTGCCCGAGGCGATCTTGATCGCTTCGGCAGCCGGCGCCGCGGCGGCGGCATCAGCCGCCGGGGTGGCAGCCTGCTCGGTGGTGGCCGGGGCGGCGGCATCGGCAGCCGGGGCAGCGGTGTCGGCCGGCTTGGAGCAGGCGGCGATGGCCAGGGTCAGGGCCAGCGGCAGCAGCAGTTTACGGGTGGCGCTCATCTGAGGAACTCTCCGGATCGTAGGGTGGGTACACGGTGCAGCAATGGCCCGCTGCGGAACAGCGGGCCCGAAATCGATACAGCGACTTACGCGATGCGCGCCGCTTCGTCGAACGACAGGCGCGGCAGGCGCGGGAACAGGCCCGCCGGATCACCGTAACCCAGGTTGACCAGGAAATTCGACTTGATGGAGGTGCCGGCGAAGAAGGCTTCGTCGACCTTGGCCGGGTCGAAGCCGGACATCGGGCCGGCATCCAGGCCCAGCGCGCGCGCAGCCAGGATCAGGTAGGCACCCTGCAGGCTGCCGTTGCGGATGGCGGCTTCGTGGCGGCCTTCCTGCGGGCCATCGAACCAGGCCTTGGCATCGGTGTGCGGGAACAGGTACGGCAGCTTCTCGTGGAAGTCCAGGTCGAAACCGATGATGACGGTGACCGGCGCAGCCATGGTCTTGGCCAGGTTGCCTTCGGAAAGCGCCGGGGCCAGCTTGTCCTTGGCCTCCTTCGAGGTGACGAAGACGAAGCGCGCCGGCGTGGTGTTGGCCGCGGTGGGACCCCACTTCACCAGGTCGTACAGTTCCTTCAGCAGGCTCTCGGGGACCGGCTTGTCGAGGAAGGCGTTCTGGGTGCGGGCCGTACGGAACAGCTGGTCAAGGGCAGCGGCGTCGAGCGCGTGGGACATCGGTGGATCTCCAGGGCGGCGAAAGGAAGTCAGTGCCCGCGGGCGGCGCGGGGCGAAACGACGAGCCGCAGTGTAGAGTGTCGCGACTGTTGCAACACCCAGCAGGGCTGAAACGAATTAATGCCAATGGTGAAACGATCGAGCGCGCCATGGACGGTCACTGACGGCCGTGCGGGCAATGTCCGCCAGGCGGTCGCGCTGGCCTCGGCACTGCGCCAGGGCACCCACCGACCGCTGCTCCTGCAACCGCGCGCACCCTGGCGCTGGCTGTCGCCCCGGCGCCTGCCCGGCGATGTGAATGGCTACGGCGAGGCCTTGGCGACGCTGGCGGCTGAGGCGCCGACACTGGCGATCGGCTGTGGTCGCCAGGCGGCCGGTGCCCTGCGCGTGCTGCGTGCACGCGGCAGCCAGGTGGTGCAGATCCTCGACCCGCGCATCGGCGCCCGCCATTGGGACGTGGTGGTGGTGCCCGAACACGACGCCCTGCGCGGCAGCAATGTGCTGACCCTGCTCGGCAGCCTCAACCCGGTGGACGACGACTGGCTGGCCTGGGGTCGCGCCGCGTTCGCCGGCTTCAGCACCCTGCCCGGTCCGCGCACCGCACTGCTGGTGGGCGGGCCGACGCCGCTGGCGCCGTGGGACGAGACGGCGATGGTCGGTGTTTTCCAGGCGCTGGCCGACCAGATCCGCAGCGAAGGCGGCAGCCTGCTGGCGACCACCTCGCGCCGCACGCCGCCGGCGTTGGCCGAGATCCTGCGCGCGAAGTTCGCCGACCTGCCGCACGTGATCTGGGGCGACGGTGGCGACGGTACCAATCCCTATGGTGGCCTGCTCGGCTGGGCCAACCGCGTGGTGGTCTCGCCCGATTCGGTGAACCTGCTCTCTGAAGCCTGCGCCACGCGCATGCCGGTGATGGTGGCGCTGGCCGATACCGCGCAGGGCCGGCTGGCCCGGTTCCAGCAGCAGCTGCGCGAACGCGGACGCTTGCAGCCGCACTGGCTGGACTGGCAGTACGACCGCATCGAGCCGCTGCGCGAAACCGCGCGGATCGCGGCGGAAGTGAAGCAGCGCCTGGCCTTGGGGTAGTGCCGGCCGCTGGCCGGCAACGCTGTGCGCATTACCGGACATCCTGCCGATGCCGGCCAGCGGCCGGCACTACCGGGATGCACAGCGATTTCTGAACATTTCAATCTGCCCATACCGTTAGAGTCCGGTGTCCCCCACCGGATCGAATGCCTTCATGCGTACCCTGCTCCTGCTGCCCCTGGCCCTGCTCGCCGCGTGTTCGACCGCGCCCACCGAGCTGGACCCGATCTCCTATCAATGCCAGCAGCAGCTGGATGCGTACCGCGAACAGCCGGCGCTGCGCGATCCGAAGACGGGCGAGCGCCCGCCGCTGCCGATCGCCCCGATCAGCGATGCCTGCGACAGGGAACTCCAGCGCAAGGGCGTGGATCGCCCGCTGCGCTGAGCAGCGTATGATCGGCGCGCGGTCCTGCCCGCCGTTGAAGGTACCGACATGGATCGTTTTTCCCGCCTGCGCCGCGCCGCGCTGCTGATCGCCAGCCTGCTGGCGACCGCACCGGCCTGGGCCGACAGCACCGCCTGCCGCGAGCGCTACCCGAGCGTGGCGTCGCAGGCGGCGATGCTGGACGTGGCCTGGACCACCGCCGAACGCCTGGACGCGCTGCCCGATGTGGACGTGGTGGTGGCCGCGCGCGGTGGCCAGGACCTGCGCCGCTACGGCCTGCGCCACAGCCACCTGGCCTTCCTGCTGCGCGAGGACGACGGCCGCTGGCGCGCGATGCACCTGCTCAACCGCTGCAAGACCGACAGCTCGCAGCTGTACCACGAGGGCCTCGGCAACTTCGTCGGCGAGAGCGGCGGCCATACCGACCTGCGCATCGGCGTGCCGTCGGCCCCCTTGCGTGCAGCGCTGCGCGCGATGCTGGTGCCGCCCTCGATCCAGCCCAAGGCGCTGCACGAAACAAGGTACAACGTGGTCGCCTACCCGTTCGCCACCGACTACCAGAACTCCAACCAGTGGGTGCTGGAAGTGCTGGCGGCGGCGATGGCGCAGACCGAAGGCGCGCCGGCCATCGTCAAGCGCGAACAGGCACAGCAGTGGCTGCGCCAGCAGAAGTACCAGCCCAGCGTGCTGCATATCGGCCTCGGCAAGCGCGTGGGTGCGCGCCTGTTCGTAGCCAACGCCACCACCACCGACCATCCAGCCGGCGAACGCATCTCCGGCAACTATTCGGTGGTGACGGTGGAATCGGTGTTCGACTTCCTGCACCAGCGCAGCCAGCTGCAGCAGGAACTGGTGATCCCCCATGTGCCGGTGGCCGGTGCCACCGCCGCCACGCCCTGAATCCCGCAAGGAGAACGACATGCGTCCGCTGCTTACCTCTGTGTTGTCGATGGTGATCGTCACCGGCCTGGCGTGGTCGACGGCCGCCCACGCCGAACGCCGCATCGTGATCATCCATGACCCGGGCCCGCAGGGACCGAGCCTGGAAATGTCCACGCAGATGGTGGCCTCGGCCCGCGCCGCAGCAGCGAAGGAAGCCCAGGATGCGGCCGATGCCGGCCAGCCGCTGGCCCGCCCGCAGCAGATCAAGCTGCCGCAGATGGAGGTGAGCGCAATCGCCACCACCGTCGATGGCCGCCGCGAAGTGCTGCTGCGTGATGCCAACGATCCGCAGAACACCGCATCGATGCAGTATCCGCGCGGCGTCGGCGACCCGGCCGTGCAGTTCACCGTGGGCCAGACCGTGAACTTCGAGCCGACCGGCGCCGACCAGGGCTGGCAGCTGAAGGACAACCAGGGCCGCCCGCTGGAATACCTGCCCGAGGCCACCGGCCCGCGCGATATCTTCGATACCCGGCGCTGAGCCGCCGTCCCCACGCTGACCAGGAGGTCTCCATGTTCCGCTGCCTGCGCGTTCCCGCTTCTGCATTGCTGCTCTCCGCGCTGCTGGTACCCACCGTCCATGCCGGCGCCGCGCCGCAGTTGAACAGCAGCGAAGCCAGCGTGCTGATCACCTCGCTGATCGTGGTCTCGGTGCCGCTCGCTGCGTCGGCGGGCCTGTCCGAACTGTCCAAGGCGCCGTTCAAGGCCAGCGAACGCAATGGCAGGGTTGCCCGCACCAAGGCGGTGCCACTGCCGCCGATGGAAGTGAAGAAGGTGGAGATCACGGCGGCCGGCGAGCGCCAGGTGCAGCTGCAGGTGCCCGACAAGGCCGATCAGACCGCCACCCTGCGCTGGCCGGCGCGCGTGCATGAAGACCAGACGGCGGCCTTCGTGGTCGGCCAGCAAGTGCATTTCGACCCCACCGAGGCCGGTGCCGGCTGGACCGTGAAGAGCGCACAGGGCCAAGCGCTGGCTTACGTCCCCACCGCCTACGCCGCGGGCGATGCGATGAGCGAAGCATTGTAAAGCTGAACAAGCGGTTTTGGCTTTGCCGCGGGCCGGGCGGATAATGGGCGATCCCCTTTGTCCCCCTGGCTCGCCATGTCCGTGCGTCCTGCCCCTGTGTTTGCCCCGCTGACCGCCCGCGCCCTGGTGCTGGCGGTATTGGCGATGGGCGCGGTGGTGCTGCTGTCCAACGTGCTGGTGCAGTACCCGATCAATGACTGGCTGACCTGGGGCGCCTTCAGCTATCCGGTCGCGTTCCTGGTCAGCAACCTGATCAACCGCCGCTTCGGCCCGGGCCCGGCGCGCCGCGTGGCGTGGATCGGCTTCGCGGTGGCGGTGCTGTTGTCGATCTGGGTGGCCACGCCGCGCATCGCCGTTGCCTCGTGCTCGGCCTTCATCGTGGCGCAGTTGCTGGACATCACCGTGTTCGACCGCCTGCGCCGCGGCAGCTGGTGGCGCGCACCGATGGTGGCCACGACCTGCAGCGCGACGGTGGATACCACCATTTTCTGGTCGATCGCATTTGCCGGTTCCACCCTGCCGTGGGTGAGCTGGGCCGCCGGCGACCTGGCAGTGAAGCTGGCGATCGGCGTCTGCCTGCTGGCCCCGTTCCGCGCGCTGCTGTGGAAGATGGCGCCGCTGCGCGCCACCAGCTGAACGCACATGCTCTGGTAGGTGCCGACCGTTGGTCGGCACGCTCCATCAGAGTTCATCACCGCTGACAGAGTGTGCCGACCAACGGTCGGCACCTACCAACAGCGGATCATCCCCGGGCAATTGCTCTGATGGGTGCACCCACTCACCCGAACGGCAGCTCCGCCGCTCTGCACGCCGCCGTAATCGCCGCACACGCGTCTTCAATCGCGGGCGTGGTCGGTGCCAGTCGCGGGCGACGGTCCAGTGTGCAGGCCAGGCCCACGTCGAGCAGCGTGGCATGCGCGCCATGCAGTGCTTGCGCAGTGTCTTCCGGCAGGAAACCGGCAACCGCCAGCGCATCGATCAGCGACGGCGTGTCGCGTGGCTGCAGCAACGCCGCATGCTGCGCACTACGCGCCAGCACGCCGGTCTGCAGCAGGAACTCCAGGTCCACCACGCCACCGGCACCCTGTTTCAGGTCCAGCCGCGCGGCATCGCTGCGGTCCAGTTCAGTGCGCATGCGGCCGCGCATCTTCAGCACATCGGCATACAGCGTGGCCGGATCGCGCTCACGACCCAGTGTCTGTGCACGCACCTGTTCGAAATCGGCCAGCAGACTGGCATCACCGGCCACACCGCGTGCGCGCACCAGGGCCTGGTGTTCCCAGGTCCACGCGCGTTCGCGCTGGTATTCGGTGTAGCTGGCCAACGAAGACACCAGTGAACCCTTGCCACCGTCCGGGCGCAGGCGCACGTCGATGTCGTACAGGCGCCCGGCGGCGGTGACCGCACCAAGCAGCGCCATCACCTTCTGTGCCAGCCGTGCATACCAGCGTCCCGGTTCCAGCGGACGTGCGCCGTCGCTGGCCTCCACGCCAGCCGGGTTGTCGTGCAGGAACACCAGGTCCAGGTCGGAACCGAAGCCCAGCTCAAGCCCGCCGAGGCTGCCGTAGCCGATGATCGCGAAACGTCCACCGGGAATCCCGCCGTGCGCGGCGCGCATGTCCGCCTCGGCCATCGCCAGCACGGTGGTGACCACCGCCTGCGCCAGCTCGGCCAGTTGCCGCGTGCTGTCCACCGCACCCTGGCGGCCGTCCAGCGTGGCCATCGCCATGCGGAAGCTGAGCGCCAGCCGCGTCTCGTTGAGCCAGCGCAGTGCGGATTCGGGATCTTCCACCGCCAGCACCTGCTGGCACTCGGCCAGCATGCCGGCCGCATCGGGCATCGGCCCGGACACGCGCACGTCCAGCAGTTCGTCCAGCAGCAGCGGGTACGCGGCCAGCCGCTCGGCCAGCAGCGCGCTGCGCGCCAGCACATCGACCAGACGCGCCAACGCGCTCGGTTGTTCGTCCAGCAGCGCGAGATAGCTGGTCCGGCGCAGCACGGCCTGCAACAGGCCGAGCACACGCTTGAGCGCAGCGTCGGGTTGCGGCGAACGCGTGGCCGCATGCAGCAACGCGGGCAGTACGCGATCCAGCCGCGCACGCGCGGCATCGGACAATGACTTCACGCCGGTGCCCTGCGCGAAGTCACGCAATGACTGGTCGGCGCCATTGGCATCGAGGAAACCGGCTTCGGCCAGCAACGGCGCGTTGCTGCCCTCGGGCAGGCTACGCCAGTAATTGGCCAGCGCGTCGGGCGCGGCCTGGCCCTTGCGCGGTGCCAGCAGCGCGGCGAATTCGGTGCTGACCCGCTGCTGCTGTTCGGCCAGCGCCGCGCGCAGCACGTCCCAGTCCGGGTAGCCGAGGCCGACGGCGATGCGCTCGCGGTCCAGTGCATCGCTGGGCAGCACGTGGGTCTGCGCATCGCGCAGCATCTGCAGGCGGTTCTCCAGGCGGCGCAGGAACAGGTAGGCCTCGCGCAGCGCACTGCCGTCCTCGGGCGCGATCTGCCCCGCAGCCACCAGCGCGTCCAGCGCCACCAGCAGGCGGCGCTCGCGCAGCGCAGGTTCGCGGCCACCGCGGATCAGCTGCAGCGCCTGGCACAGGAACTCGATCTCGCGGATGCCACCGGCGCCGCGCTTGATGTCTTCGTGCAGCTCGCGGCGCGCGACTTCGGCGGTGATCGCCGCCTTCATCTCGCGCAGGCCATCGAGCGCAGTGAAATCCAGGTAGCGGCGGTACACGAACGGGCGCAGGGTCTGCAGCCACGCTTCACCGGCCTCGATATCACCGGCGACCGCGCGCGCCTTCAGCCACGCATAGCGCTCCCAGTCGCGGCCTTCGCGCTGGAAGTACTGGTCCATCGCCGCGAACGACAGCGCGACGCGGCCGGCGCTGCCGAACGGGCGCAGGCGCAGGTCGACGCGGTGGCTGAAGCCATCGACGGTGGTTTCGTCCAGCAGCTTGGCCAGGCGCTGGCCGAGGCGTGCGAAATACTCTTCGGCGGCCAGCGCGCGCGGGCCGTCGGATTCGCCGCCGTGCGGATAGGCGTAGACCAGGTCGATATCGGAACTGAAGTTGAGCTCGCCGCCGCCAAGCTTGCCGAGGCCGAACACCACCAGCTGCTGCGCGGCGCCTTCGCCATCGCGGACCACACCGTGGCGCTGGGCGAATTCCTGCTGCAGCGCGTCCAGCGCCAGCCGCAGGCAGTCCTCGGCCAGGGTGGTGGCGCCGGCCAGGGTCTGTGCCACGTCGTCCAGGCCGGTCAGGTCGCGCCAGATCAGCCGCGTCGACATGGCAGTACGCCAGCGCCGGATCTGCGCCGGCCAGTCGCTGGGCTGCAGCGGATCGAGCACCGGTGGCGGGATCGGCGGGCAGCCGGGGGTAGCCAGCTGCGCCAGCAGCGCCGGTTGCCGCACCAGGGTGTCCAGCGCGAAGTCGCTGGCCACCGCCAGTCGGGTCAGCAGCGGCAGCAGTTCGGCAGGAACGGGCTCGGGCAGGACCTGGGCCAGGCGCGCCAGGGCGCGGTCGACAAGGGGCTGCAGCGGGGCGGGCAGGTCAGCGGGGGCGAGGGTCATGCGCAGATTGTATCGACCGGCCGGGGTTCATCCGGTAGTGCCGGCCGCTGGCCGGCAGATCCGATGGTCCTGCCCGGTGTTACCGGGGTTGCCGGCCAGCGGCCGGCACTACCGATAATGGGAACTGCGCATTCACACTGGGCCACAGGCAATAAAAAAGCCCGCTTGCAGCGAACTGCCAGCGGGCTCTGCTCCCTCCCCCACGTCGGGATGCAGGGCCATCGTGCGGGCTGCGAAAGCACTTTGCACGCTGCACTGCAAAACAGAACCGGTGGGTATGGGTGAGCCCCTGGGGGAAAAGCCATTCCACGAAGGTAGAACCCCCCGTACGGATGAGGATGGCCGATAATCGGGATTCCCCCCAGAAACACTGTCGTCATGTCTGTTGATCGCATCGCCAACGCGCGTCTCCGTGACCGCGTGGTCTCCGCCGAGGCCGCAGCCGCGCTGATCCAGCCCGGTGAAACCGTGGCCATGAGCGGCTTTACCGGCTCCGGGTATCCCAAGGCCGTTCCCGTCGAACTGGCCCGCCGCATCGAAGCGGTGCATGCCCAGGGCAATCCCTTCCAGATCAAGCTGATGACCGGCGCCTCGACCGCGCCGGAACTCGATGGCGCGCTGGCCAAGGCCGATGGCATCGCCATGCGCATGCCGTTCCAGAGCGACCCGGATGCGCGCAACCGCATCAACGAGGGCAAGCTGGATTACATCGACATCCACCTCAGCCACGTTGCCCAGCACGTGTGGTTCGGCTTCTACGGCGAGATCGACACCGCGGTGATCGAGGTCTCGGCCATCCGCGAAGATGGCTCGCTGGTGCCCTCCACCTCGGTCGGCAACAACAAGACCTGGCTGGACCTGGCGAAGAAAGTGATCGTCGAGGTCAACGAATGGCAGCCGGCCGGCGTCGACGGCATGCATGACATCTACTACGGCACCGCGCTGCCGCCGCACCGCAAGCCGATTCCGCTGGTGAACGCCAACGACCGCATCGGCGACACCGCGCTGCGCTGCGACCCGGACAAGATCGTGGCCGTGGTGCGTACCAATGGCCCGGACCGCAACAGCCCCTTCAGCCCGATCGATGCGACCAGCGAGCAGATCGCTTCGCACCTGATCGAGTTCCTCAAGCACGAAGTGAAGAAGGGCCGCCTGCCGCCGAACCTGCTGCCGCTGCAGTCGGGCGTGGGCAACATTCCCAACGCGGTGCTGGCTGGCCTGGCCAAGAGCGGTTTCCGCGACCTGGCCGCGTTCACCGAAGTGATCCAGGACGGCATGCTCGACCTGCTGCGCGACGGCGTGCTGAGCTACGCCTCGTGCACCGGCTTCGCGCTGAGCCCGCAGGCGAATGAGACGTTCAAGGAGAACATCGATTTCTACCGCGAGCGCATCATCATGCGCACGCAGGAAATCTCCAACCACCCGGAACTGGTGCGCCGCCTGGGCTGCATCGGCATGAACGGCATGATCGAGGTGGACATCTACGGCAACGTCAATTCGACGCACGTGATGGGCACGCGGATCATGAACGGCATCGGCGGTTCCGGAGACTTTGCCCGCAACGGTTTCCTGTCGGCGTTCCTGAGCCCGTCCACCGCCAAGAACGGCACCATCTCGGCGATCGTGCCGATGGCCAGCCATGTCGACCACACCGAGCACGATGTGTCGGTGATCGTCACCGAACAGGGCCTGGCCGATCTGCGCGGCCTGACCCCGCGCAAGCGCGCGCAGGTGCTGATCGACAACTGCGCGCACCCGGACTTCCGCCCGCAGCTGCAGGATTACTTCGACCGTGCCAACCGTGAGAGCTACGGCAAGCACACCCCGCACCTGCTGCCGGAAGCGTTGTCGTGGCACCAGCGCTGGCTGGATACCGGAACGATGAAGGGCTGAGGCCCGCTACGGACCTCGGGTAGAGCCGGCCGCTGGCCGGCTTCCCCAACAGCCGGCCAGCG
>NZ_KV791440.1:0-4937 GCF_001807895.1 Stenotrophomonas sp. HMSC10F07 | reverse complement strand
GGGTGGGTGCCGACCGTTGGTCGGCACACCGGATTATGCGGCGACCGGCGCCTGTGGTGGCGAGGACGGGCTGTTGCCGTTGTCGTCCGGATGATCGTCGTCATTGTCGGCGTCATCGCGCCAACGCCAGTCGGCCGGCGTCAGCGGATCCAGGCCATAGGCAATGCGCGCCTTGTCGCACTGCGGGCTGGCCTTGCCGTATTCCCACGATGCATCCACCTCACGGCACACGCTGGGCCGGTTGGGGTGGATCGTGCAGCGTGAATACACGCCGATCTGCGCATCCAGCGCGACGCAGCGCACCGGCTTGGAATGGGTGCCGCGCATGCACAGGCGATGCGGGTCCAGCACCTCGGTAAGCTGGTGCGGCACGCCGCCGGGGGTGACCTCGTCCGATTCCATCCAGTGGAAGGCCACGCGGTACTGGGTGCAGCAGGCGCCGCAGGTCATGCAGGGATGTTGCATGGGCAAGCCGCCTCGGGCGGCAGTCGGAATCGGGAACGAGGGTGCGGATTTTCCACGAAGTGGGCCGCCGCGCAAGAAATTCCGTAAGCGGCGACAATGAACGGATGAACCGACCCTGCAACATTGCGGCCCGTTTGCCTGAACTGGCGCGTGAACGCCCCGACCAGATCGCCATCCGCTGCCCGGGCCGCCGCGGCGCCGGCAACGGCATGGCCGCCTACGATGTCACCCTCGATTACCGTCAGCTGGACGCCCGCAGTGATGCCATGGCCGCCGGCCTGGCCGGCTACGGGATCGGCCGTGGCGTGCGCACGGTGGTGATGGTGCGGCCTTCTCCGGAGTTCTTCCTGCTGATGTTCGCGCTGTTCAAGCTGGGCGCAGTGCCGGTGCTGGTCGATCCGGGCATCGACCGGCGCGCGCTGAAGCAGTGCCTGGACGAGGCGCAGCCGCAGGCCTTCATCGGCATTCCGCTGGCGCATGTGGCGCGGCTGGTGCTGCGCTGGGCGCCGTCGGCCACCCGGCTGGTGACGGTCGGCCGTCGCCTCGGCTGGGGCGGTACCAGCCTGGCCGCGCTGGAACGTGCCGGTGCCAAGGGGGGGGCCATGCTGGCCGATACCGATGGCGAGGACATGGCGGCGATCCTGTTCACCAGCGGCTCCACCGGCGTGCCCAAGGGCGTGGTCTACCGCCACCGCCACTTCGTCGGCCAGATCCAGTTGCTGGGCAGTGCCTTCGGCATGGAAGCGGGTGGGGTGGACCTGCCGACCTTCCCACCGTTCGCGCTGTTCGACCCGGCGTTGGGCCTGACTTCGGTGATCCCGGACATGGACCCGACGCGGCCGGCGCAGGCCGACCCGGGACGCCTGCACGATGCCATCCAGCGCTTCGGCGTAACCCAGCTGTTCGGCTCGCCAGCGCTGATGCGGGTGCTGGCCCGGCACGGGCGGCCACTGCCGACGGTGACCCGGGTGACCTCGGCCGGGGCACCGGTGCCGCCGGACGTGGTCGCCACCATCCGCAGCCTGCTGCCGGCCGATGCGCAGTTCTGGACTCCCTATGGCGCCACCGAGTGCCTGCCGGTGGCGGTGGTCGAAGGCCGCGAACTGGAGCGCACCCGCGCGGCGACCGAGGCCGGTGCCGGCACCTGCGTGGGCAACGTGGTGGCCCCCAACGAGGTGCGCATCATCGCCATCGACGACGCACCGTTGGCCGACTGGTCGCAGGCACGTGTGCTGGCCACCGGCGAGGTGGGCGAGATCACCGTGGCCGGGCCGACCGCCACCGACAGCTACTTCAACCGCCCGCAGGCCACCGCCGCCGCGAAGATCCGCGAGACGCTGGCCGATGGCAGTACCCGCGTGGTGCATCGCATGGGCGACGTTGGTTATTTCGATGTGCAGGGCCGCCTGTGGTTCTGCGGGCGCAAGACGCAGCGCGTGGAAACCGCGCGCGGGCCGCTGTACACCGAGCAGGTCGAGCCGATGTTCAACACCGTGGCCGGCGTGGCGCGCACTGCGCTGGTTGGCGTGGGGGCCGCCGGTGCGCAGGTGCCGGTGCTGTGCGTGGAGCTGCAGCGTGGCCGGTCCGACAGCCCGGCACTGCAGGAAGCGCTGCGTGCCAAGGCCGCCGCATGCCTGGCCGGAGCCGGGCTGGAGCACTTCCTGGTACACCCTTCGTTCCCCGTCGATATCCGTCATAACGCCAAGATCGGCCGCGAGAAGCTCGCCGTCTGGGCCAGCGCCGAACTGGAGAAGCGCGCATGAAGATCCTGGTCACCGGTGGCGGTGGTTTCCTTGGGCAGGCGCTGTGCCGCGGGCTGGTCGAGCGTGGCCACCAGGTGCTGGCGTTCAACCGCAGTCATTACCCGGAACTGCAGGCGATGGGCGTGGGCCAGATCCGCGGTGATCTGGCCGATGCGCAGGCGGTGCTGCATGCGGTGGCCGGCGTCGATGCGGTGTTCCACAACGGCGCCAAGGCCGGCGCATGGGGCAGCTATGACAGCTACCACCAGGCCAACGTGGTCGGCACCGACAACGTCCTCGCGGCCTGCCGCGCGCATGGCATCAACCGGCTGGTCTACACCTCCACGCCCAGCGTGACCCATCGTGCCACGCACCCGGTGGAAGGCCTCGGGGCTGACGAGGTGCCGTACGGCGAAGATTTCCAGGCGCCGTATGCGGCTACCAAGGCAATCGCCGAACAGCGCGTGCTGGCCGCCAACGATGCGTCGCTGGCGACGGTGGCACTGCGCCCGCGCCTGATCTGGGGCCCGGGCGACCAGCAGCTGGTGCCACGCTTGGCCGAACGTGCGCGGCAGGGCCGCCTGCGCCTGGTCGGCGACGGCAACAACAAGGTCGATACCACCTACATCGACAACGCCGCACTCGCGCACTTCCTCGCCTTCGAGGCACTGGCGCCGGGCGCTGCGTGTGCGGGCAAGGCCTACTTCATTTCCAACGGCGAACCGCTGCCGATGCGCGAGCTGGTCAACAAGCTGCTGGCCGCTGTTGGCGCACCAACCGTGGACAAGGCGATCAGCTTCAAGACCGCCTACCGCATCGGCGCTGTCTGCGAGCGGTTGTGGCCGCTGCTGCGCCTGCGTGGCGAGCCGCCGCTGACCCGCTTCCTGGCCGAGCAGTTGTGCACGCCGCACTGGTACAGCATGGAACCGGCGCGCCGTGACTTCGGCTACGTGCCGCAGGTCAGCATCGAAGAGGGGCTGCGCAGGCTGAAGGCTTCATCTGCTGCATAGATCGCCGTCACTGGTTGCACACCGCAGGATCGGGAGGATGGACCCACGCCATCCAAGGCTCGACCACCCGCGAGGAGCGCCATGCTGCACTACGCCATCATCTTCTTTGTCATCGCCATCATCGCCGCTGTTCTGGGTTTCTCCGGAATCGCCGGCGCCGCAACCAACATCGCCTGGATCCTGTTCGTGGTGTTCCTGATCCTTGCGGTGATCTCGATGTTCCGCAAGCGCGGATAGAAACTGCAGGGCGTGCCGGTCATCGACCGGCACGCCGCTTCCAGGTGGGTGCCGACCTTGATCAGCACACTATCGCCTGGTAGGTGCCGACCTTGATCGGCGCACCTTCTGTAGAGTCGAGCATGGCTGGACTCTACAGAAGCGCTCGGTCCGCCGCATGGCGCTCCAGCGCCAGCTCGATCAGGCGGGTGATCAGCGTGGTGTAGTCCACGCCGCTGGCACCCCACAGCTTCGGGTACATGCTGATGCGGGTGAAGCCCGGCAGCGTGTTGACCTCGTTGATGATGATGTCGCCGCCCGCAGTGAGGAACACATCCACGCGCGCCATGCCGGCACACTCCAGCGCCTGATAGGCCCGCAGCGCGATCTGCTGGATGCGTGCCTGTGTTGCAGCATCGATATCCGCGGGTACCACCACTTCGGCACCATCGGCGTTGATGTACTTGGTGTCGTAGGCGTAGAACTCGTCGTGCACCACCACCTCGCCGCACAGGCTGGCCTGCGGATGTTCGTTGCCCAGCACCGCGCACTCGATCTCGCGGCCGATCACCGCCGATTCCACCAGCACCTTGTGGTCGTAGCGCAGCGCCAATGCCAGCGCTTCGGCAAAGCCCGCCGCATCCTTGACCTTGCTCACGCCTACCGACGAGCCTTGGTTGGCCGGCTTCACGAACAGCGGCAGGCCAAGCTGGGCAATCACCGCATCGACATCCACTTCCGCCACCTGGTGGCGGCGGATGCACAGCCACGGCGCCACCTGCAGCCCGGCGTCGCGCAGCAGGCGCTTGGTCACGTCCTTGTCCATCGCCACTGCCGAGCCCAGTACCGGCGAACCGACGAAGGGCAGGTTCGCCATGCGCAGCAGGCCCTGCAGCGCACCGTCCTCGCCCAGAGGCCCGTGCACGATCGGCAGCACCACATCGATCTGGCCCAGCACGCTGGCCGCATCGGAGGGCTGCAGCTGTGCCTGCTCGGCACCGGGAAGGACCGCCAGCGACTGGCCGGAGCGATGCAGCGCGATGCGTGCCGGATCATCGGAATTGAGCAGGAAGGTCGCAGGCTCGCTCAGATGCCACTGGCCCTGCTTGTCGATGCCGACCAGCACCGGCTCGAAGCGCTCGCGATCAAGCGCATCGAGGATGTTCTTCGCCGACTGCAGTGAAACTTCGTGCTCGGAAGACTTGCCCCCGAAGATGATGCCGACCCGGGTCCGTGCCATGGGGAATGCGATGTCCTGTGCGTTGCGTGGCCGTACAGCATGAACCTTCCATCGCCGCTCGGGTGAGGCACGGATGAACCGCCGGGCCGCCGGCTCGGGTAGGGGCCGACCTTGGTTGGCCCCCGGGAAATCCAGCGCCGACCAAGGTCGGCATCTACCAACGCCAGATCCCATCAGCATTGGGATCAGAGCCCGTTGCGCGGCAACGGGATCCGACCCCACAGACGACAGGAATCTGTCGAAGGCGGGGTGGGTCCGGTTGCG
>NZ_KV791439.1:22976-23102 GCF_001807895.1 Stenotrophomonas sp. HMSC10F07 | reverse complement strand
AGCCCCCATGGACGGGTTTACGGCGTGTCCTGCCAGCCCACACCGCCCCGCCAAACCAGCAGAAAACCAGAGCCGCTTTGGCTTTGGCTTTGGCAGTTGCCGGCCAGCGGCCGGCACTACCGCGGG
>NZ_KV791439.1:0-22956 GCF_001807895.1 Stenotrophomonas sp. HMSC10F07 | reverse complement strand
GCCGGCACTACCGCGGGTGCAGGGCGCAGCCCTGCCGACCCACCCTCCCCTGCGCACGAAAACGATTTCACTGATTTCAGCAAACCGTCATCCCTTCGCCACGCCAGTACCATATTGCGCAGCAGCATGCGCCTGCGGGCGACCCGTGCTAAAAATCGCCCGCCCATCGCTTAGATCGATCCAAGACGACGCTGCGATGGCCGGGAGTTGGGGGAGCAGCAACAGGACGTACCAGGCCACGCGCGCGGCGCCACTGGCAGTTGCCTGGCGACAGCGACAAAGTCACTTCAAATTAGATCGATTCAAGTTGTCCGTGCCACGTCACCGGATCAATCCATGAGAGAGGGAGAGATGGGAATGAAGCATTCAACACGTACGCATGGCCAGGACGCATTGTCGTTGGCCATCGCGCTGGCCTTGGCCGCCGCCGTCATTCCGGGTGGCGCCGCCGCGCAACAGGCCGCTTCCACCGGCTCGCAGGACGCCACCACCCTGGACAGCGTCCAGGTCACCGGCTACCGCTACGCCATTGAAAAGAGCCTCGAGCAGAAGCGCGACGCCAACGCGGTGGTCGAGGTGATCACCGCCGAGGACGTCGGCAAGTTCCCCGACAAGAACGTGGCCGACGCACTGCAGCGCGTGCCCGGCGTGGTCATCACCCGCAGCGGTGGCGAAGGCAAGAGTGTCAGTGTGCGCGGCCTCGCGCCGGACCTGACCCTGACCCAGTTGAACGGCAACTTCGTCGCCTCGTCGGAGACCAACAACGAAGCGACGCGCTCCTTCAACTACACCCTGCTGCCATCGAACATGTTGTCCAGCGCGGAGCTGTTCAAGTCGCCGGAAGCACGCATCGACGAAGGCGGCATCGGCGGCACGGTCATCCTGCATACCCGCCGCCCGCTGGACATGGAATCCAACTCCGGCTACGTGAACCTGGAGGGCACCACCTCCGATACCAGCCACGATGTCGATCCGCAGGCGTCCGCGCTGTACTCGTGGCACAGCAAGGATGAGCGCTTCGGCGTCCTCGTCGGCGTGACCCAGCAGAAGCGCACCACCCGCACCATGGAAGCCAGCACCGAGGACTACCAGTGGTACGGCAATGGCACCACGGCCCGCGATGCCAACGGCAACCTGCTGGAGCAGGATGGCATCCACTACTGGTGGGGCCAGTCCGGCTTCAACAACCAGGCTGGCAAGAACTACAGCGAATTCTTCATGCCGACCTCGGTGAACTTCGCGGTGAAGGAAGAAAAGCGCGAGCGCAAGGGCGGCCAGCTGACCTTCCAGTTCAAGCCGGTCGACAACGTCACGATGACCGCGAACTACTTCCGCTTCGAGCTGCAGGGTGACTACACCCAGAACATGCTGAAGGTGCCGGAGTGGAACCTGGCCCGCTACAACCAGGACGGCAACTGGGCCGGCGGCCGCCTGCTCAACGGCCTGGATTTCGACCCGAGTGGCAGCATCGTCACGGGTGCGCAGTACCAGAAGCTGGCCGGAAAGACCTATTACTGCAGTGAGGAAGAAGCAGCGGCAGCCGGCCTGGAACCCGGTGGCTGGGGCCCGGACGACTGCACCATCCCCACTCCGCAGCTCACCGGTGGATACAGCAAGGAAAAGGCACTGTCGCAGACCGCCGACCTGACCATCGACTGGGATATCAGCCCGCTGTGGAAGGCCTCGTTCACCGGCGGCCGCACCTGGTCCGAAGGTGGTCCGTCGATGAATTTCCGCATGTCGGCCAAGCCGCGCCGCAAGGTTGGCAACCAGTGGCAGTCCGGCAACCAGTACACCGCCTGGGACCTGACCGGCACGCCGTCGGTGCAGTTCTCGCCGGACCTGCAGCAGCAGTTGATGGCGGGCGTGGCCGAAGTCGATACCGGCTCGACCGATTCGTCGTGGATGCAGACCGAGGTCAAGCAGAACTACTTCCAGGCCGACGTCACCAAGCTGTTCGAGGCCGGCTGGCTGGATTCGATCCAGTTCGGCGCCAAGTACCGCGATGGCAAGGTCCACCGCAACACCGGCAACACCTATTGGGTGTGCCCGGGCCTGGATCCGTCCGACTATGACAACAACCGCTACCAGGCCGGTTGCGATCCGACCGCAGGCGATGCGCAGCCGGGCTTCTTCCTGTCCAACCCGATCAGCAACATCACCGGCGCGTTCAACGCCAACGTGTTCCCGGGCATCAACTACCCGGCCTACATCGACTACCTGAACAAGACCTACGGTGGCTCGCACAACCGCACCGAAGAAGACTTCGTCTACGACGTCAACGAGAAGATTTATTCCGGCTACTTCCAGGCCAACTTCCGCACTGAGCGGGTACGCGGCAACATCGGCGTGCGCGTGGTGCGGACCAAGCAGTTCGCCCAGTCCAGCGATTCGGTCGAGCGCTTCAACGACTATTTCGTCGACAACGCCAGCGGCGCGCCGATGAGCTGCGATGATCCGGCCGCCGACCCGAACCTGCGCTGCCAGGGTGGCTTCGTCCGCCTGCCCGACCCGCAGGTGCGCGACAAGGTGTATGCCCTGTCGTCGCTGGAAAAGACCTATACCGACGTGCTGCCCAGCTTCAACATTGCCTGGGACATCACCGACAACCTGGTGCTGCGTGGCGCGGCGTCGAAGGTGGTCGCGCGCCCAAGCTACACCAGCATCGCCTATCCCGGTGGCCTGCGCTACATCAGCGAAGAGTACGCCAACGACCGCCGCGTCACCGGCGGCACCGACACGCCCGGCTGGTACGGCTCGGGCAGCAACAAGGCGCTGGAACCGTTCAAGGCGGTCCAGTTCGACCTGGGCCTGGAGTGGTACTTCAAGCCGGGCGCGGTCGCAGGTGTTTCGCTGTTCCGCAAGAACGTGGACAACTTCACCGTGCCGGTGGTGCGCGACCAGCAGATGAACGTCGGCGGGCAGTCGGTCACCGTGCAGAAGTACGAGACCCAGGCCAATGGCCGCGATGGCGTGTCGCAGGGCGTGGAACTGTATGGCCAGTACACGTTCGACTTCGGACTGGGCGTGCAGGCCAACTACACCTACAACGACACCAACCTGGCCTCGATCGTGCTGGATGGCGAGGAAATCGGTTCCTCGCCGCTGGTCGGCAGTGCCAAGAACCAGGCCAACGTTACGGTGTTCTACGAGAACGACAAGTTCCTGGCGCGCGCCTCGTACAACCGTCGTGGTGAAGTGGTCGGCGGCCTGAACAATGGCATGACCACCTACACCAAGCCTTACAGCCAGCTTGACCTGAACGTGGCCTACAACCTCACCCCGGACTGGACGGTGACCGCCGCCGTACTGAACGCCACCAAGTCCGAGCTGCGCAGCTACATCGGCAACGACAGCCAGGCCCGCCTGCTGTCCAATCTGTACGCCGGGCGCCAGCTGTATTTCGGCGTGAACTGGAAGTTCTGAGGCAGCGCCGGGCCTGGCCCGGCGCAGTCTTGCCCGCCCCGGCGGGAATGGTCCTCCACGGCAGCCGCGCTGGTACAGGCGGCTGCCGTTTTCATTTGCCTGCACCGCCGTTCAGCCACCTGCTTGACCCTGCCATCGTTGGAAGGTGCACACTGGTTTCACCTCACGAGCACCGAAGGAGCTACAGATGGAATTCCATGTTGACGGCATGACCTGCGGCGGCTGCGCGCGCAGCGTGACCCGCGCGATCCAGCAGATCGATCCCAGCGCCAGTGTGGTGGCCGATCCGCCGACCGGCCTGGTCAAAGTGCAGACCACCGCATCACAGGAGCAGGTGTTCGCCGCGCTGAACGATGCGGGGTTCCCGCCGCGCACTGCCTGATCCCCTGCTTTCTTCCACAGCGGAGCCCGCCCCCTGCACTGTCACTGGGCGGGCTTTTCCTGCACGCGACATGGAAACTCAGCGCTTGCGCGCGCGCCGCCGCACCGCGCCGGTCTTCGCTGCATCGACCGGCAGCGGGGCCTCATCGTCTTCACCCAGCCGCTGCAGGATCGGGCATTCCGGGCGCTCATCGCCGGCACAGCAGCGGATCAGCGATTTCAGCGTGTCGGCCATCTGCCGCATGTGCTCGATGCGCTGTTCCAGGTCGGCGATGTGCTGCTCGGCCAGCTGCTTGACGTCAGCACTGTGGCGCGACGTGTCGTTCCACAGGCCCAGCAGGTCGCCGATCTCGGCCACCTGGAAGCCGAGATCGCGCGCGCGGCGGATGAAGCGCAGGCGATGGATGTCGGCCTGCGAATACGCCCGATAGCCTGACTCCGTTCTATCCGCCGCAGGAATCAGGCCGATCTGTTCGTAGTAGCGGATCATTTTCGCCGACACGCTGGAGGCCTTGGCGGCATCACCGATATTCATGCGATTCTCCTTCAGTGGGTCGCAACGGCGGCATCCGCCATCGGCGGCTGGAAGCGGCGCAGGCGCAGTGCGTTGCCCAGCACGAACACACTGGACAGTGCCATCGCACCGGCCGCGAACACCGGCGACAGCAGCACGCCCCAGACCGGGTACAGCACGCCGGCGGCCACCGGAATCAACGCGGTGTTGTAGGCGAACGCCCAGAACAGGTTCTGCCGGATGTTGCCCAACGTCGCCTTCGATAGCGCAATGGCATTGGGTACGCCCTGCAGGTTGCCCGACATCAGCACCACGTCGGCCGATTCCACCGCGATATCGGTGCCGGTGCCGATGGCCAGGCCGACATCGGCCTCGGCCAGTGCTGGCGCATCGTTGATGCCGTCACCAACGAAGGCGACGTGGCCGTGCGTGGCCTTCAGCCGGCGCACGGCCTCGACCTTGCCTTCCGGCAGCACCTCGGCCACCACTTCATCGATGCCGAGCTGGCGCGCGATCGCCTTCGCGGTCCCGGCGTTGTCGCCGGTGATCATCGCCACCTTCAGGCCCAACCGATGC
Source organism: Stenotrophomonas sp. HMSC10F07 (assembly GCF_001807895.1). Classification (NCBI taxonomy): domain Bacteria; kingdom Pseudomonadati; phylum Pseudomonadota; class Gammaproteobacteria; order Lysobacterales; family Lysobacteraceae; genus Stenotrophomonas; species Stenotrophomonas sp. HMSC10F07. Next base: position 18,059 of record NZ_KV791439.1, on the reverse strand, counting down.
AGTGCCGCGATCGCTGCCGGGGTGCTCGGCTTGATCGGATCGGATACCGCGATGATCGCGGCCAGGCGACCGTCGATGGCGGCATACAGCGGCGACTTGCCCTGCGTGCCGAGTTCCGCCGCCAATGCTGCGAATGCAGTGATGTCCACGCCCAGGTCGCGCATGAAGCGATCGGCACCGACCTCCACGCGTGCACCCTCGACACTGGCCCGCACGCCCATGCCGGTGACCGATTCGAAGTCGACCATGCCTGGCAACGTGATGCCCTGCCCGGTCGCGGCATCAACAATCGCGCGGGCGATGGGATGCTCCGAGCGCGACTCCACCGCGGCCACTGCCGCCAGAACCCTGTTGCGATCGAAGCCGGCAGCAATCTCCAGGTCGGTCAGGCGCGGGCGGCCTTCGGTCAGCGTGCCGGTCTTGTCCACCGCCACCACCTGCGCGTCCTTCAGCAGCTGCAGTGCTTCGCCCTTGCGGAACAGCACGCCCATTTCGGCGCCACGACCGGTTCCGACCATGATCGAGGTCGGCGTGGCCAGGCCCATCGCGCACGGGCAGGCAATGATCAGCACCGCCACCGCATTGACCAATGCAAAGCTCAGTGCCGGCGATGGACCGAAGATCAACCAGACCGCGAAGGTCGCCAGCGCGGCCAGCATCACCGCCGGCACAAACCACAACGTGACCTTGTCGACCACCGCCTGGATCGGCAGCTTCGAGCCCTGCGCCTGTTCGACCATGCGGATGATCTGCGCCAGCAGGGTCTGCGCGCCCACGGCCGTGGCCCGCACCGTCAGTGCGCCCTTCTGGTTGACCGTGCCACCCACCACGCTGCTGCCCGGCAGCTTCTCGACCGGAATCGGCTCGCCGCTGATCATCGATTCATCGATGTAGCTGCGGCCTTCAACCACCTCGCCATCCACCGGCACGCGCTCGCCCGGGCGCACTTCCACCAGGTCGCCGCTCTGCACTTCATTGATCGGGATGTCGACCGCGCGGCCGTCACGGATCACATGGGCCACCTTGGCCTGCAGGTTGACCAGGCGCTTGATCGCTTCAGAGGTGCGGCCCTTGGCCCGGGCCTCCAGGAAGCGGCCGAGCAGGATCAGCGCGACGATCACCGCCGCCGCTTCGTAGTAGACGTTCACCGTGCCCGGCGGCAGCAGCCGCGGTGCAAAGGTCGCTACCACCGAATAGCCGAACGCCGCGGCGGTGCCCACCGCCACCAGCGAATTCATGTCCGGCGCCAACCGCAGCAGCGCCGGGAACCCCTTCTGGTAGAAACGGCGGCCCGGAATGGCCAGCACCAGCGCGGTCAGCACGAACTGCAGGTACCAGCTGGCCTGCATGCCGAGGGTGGACATCACCCATGCGTGCATGCCGGGAATCAGGTGCGAGCCCATTTCCAGTACGAACACCGGCAGTGCCAGCGCGGCCGCCACGATCAGGTCGCGCTTCAGTTCGGCGCGCTCGGCATCCTTCTTTTCCGCAGCCTGGTCATCGGACCGCACACCCGCCTCGATCACACGTGCGTCATAGCCGGCCTTGTCGATCGCGGCGACCAGCGCAGCCACGTCCGCCATGCCACGCACCGTGGCGCGCTCGGTGGCCAGGTTGACGCTGGCCTGGCTGACGCCGGGCACGGCCAACAGCGCGCGTTCGACACGGCCCACGCAGGAAGCGCAGGTCATGCCTTCGACCGCCAGTTCGGTGGTCGCTGCGGGCACGTCATAGCCCACCCGCTCCACTGCCTGGACAAGCGCCGCGCGATCCACCGGGCCCGACGGACGAATGTCCGCCCGCTCGGTGGCCAGGTTCACCGAGACACTGCCCACGCCCTCGACCTTGGACAGTGCTGCCTCGACCCGGCCTACGCAGCTGGCGCAGGTCATGCCCTCGATGGGCAGGCTGATGGTGGAGGGGCTGGCGGGGGCGGCAGCGGCGCGCGGCGTGCTCATGATCGGATTCCCGGGTTTCCTTCTGGATGCGGACAGACTAAACCTTGCCATCGTGGGAAGGTCAAATCCAGCCTGTCCGCATGCCTGAAGGGGGCGCCGCCCCCGGTGTTCCGTTTCCGCATCCACGCATGGCGTGGATCTACCGGCGGAGGCCGGTCTCCTCAGAAGGTGAACACATACTCCAATGCGAACTCGCGGCCGACCGCGCTCAGCAACCGGGTCGGGGCGAAGTCATAGTCCAGCTTGTACGGGTCCTTGTGGTTCCAGCTGGCCGAATTGAACACGTTGTTGACGTAGACATTGACCTTGGCGTGCTCGGTCACCTGGTAACCCACGTTGACGTTCCAGGTGATGAACGGCCCGACCCGGCCGAAGTAGCGCGAGGTCTGCTGGCCCGCGTTGGGGTTCGGGTTCACCGAGCCATCCGGCAGCTGTGCCGGTTCCAGGCAGTTCAGCGACGGACTGTCACTGGGCACGTAGCCGTCGGCGAACGGCAGGCAACCGCCGGGATTGTCCAGGCGATCGGTGCCCCAGTGATAGCGCACGCCCGGCACCGAACCCACGCGGTCGGCATAGACGTTGGCGTTCCAGTTGCCGCGCTGCCAGGCCAGGCTCGCGCGCAGCTTGCTGCGCAGGTCCCGGTCGCGCCGTTCCGGGTTCGGGTCGTTGGCGTAGCGCTGTTCCTTGGTCGAGATCTGGTTGGTGTAGTTCAGGCCCAGCTGGAAGCTGCCCCACTGCGCGGTTTCCAGGCGATAGCGTGCAGTCAGGTCGATACCGCGCACTTCCCGGCTGGCCAGGTTGAACGGGCCGCGCTCGATCGACACCAGCCGGCCGCTGCTGTCACGGTTCACGCGGGCCAGGATGCCGGCGCAATAATCGCCACCGGCCGGATTGGCCCACGGCGTGCCATCGATGTTCTTGCCCGTCAGGCAGCCGGCCTCGCTGGCCAGCACCTCGTCGGCGCCGACATCGACGATCATGTCTTCCAGCTTGATCGCCCAGTAGTCGGCGCTGACCGACAGGTTCGGCATCACGTCCCAGACGAAGCCGACCGTCCACGAATCGCCGGTTTCCGAACGCAGCAGCGGCGTGCCACGCCGGTTCACGTCGAAGGTGTACCAGACATCGGTGTTGCCCACGCCACAGTTGTTGACCAGGTAGGCACCGCTCTGGATGCAGCGCAGACGGTCATAGGTCTGCACTTCGGAACTGCTCGGCTGGCCCAGCAGATAGTGCATGTCCGGCGCGTGGAAACTGGTGGCGTACGAGCCACGCACCAGCAGCGATTCGACCGGGCGCCATTCCAGGCCGACGTTCCAGGTGGTCTCCTTCTGGCTGCCGATATCCAGCGCTTCACTGCTGTCATCGGCCTTGTAGTTGCCATAGCGGTCGTAGCGGGCGGCCGCGGTGGCCGTCACGCTCTCCAGCAGCGGGATCTTGAACTCGACGCCGGCCGAGTAACGGGTGCGCTCGCCGCCACCGCGATCGACGTTCTGCAGATCGAAGTCGATGCCGGCGCGCGGGTCCGGGCTGAGGTGATAACCCTGCTGCGCGACTTCGGCCACGGCGGCGAACGAGATCGGGCCGGCCCAGCCCTGGAACAGTTCGCCGGTGATATCCGCCGAGGCCTGGTTGACCCACGATGACGCGCGGTTCGTGGCCACCGCACCCATCTGCCAGTACTGGTCCGGCGTGAGCGGATTCCACCAGCGCGATTCGTTCAGCGCGTAGATCGCCTCGCCGTTGGCGGTGGTGCCCAGGCGCGGGCCGAGGAAGTAGTCGTACGACTTCTGCTTGTCGACCACGTTCTGCCGTTCTTCCACGCGATAGTAGGAACGGCCCACCGTGGCGCTCCAGTCGAAGCGGTCGGCAAGGCGTCCACGCAGGCCCGCGCTCCAGTCCCATGACAGCTCGCGGTTGGTGTTGCGCAGGGTGTCCAGGCCGCCGACTTCGTTCGGGGTGAACTGGCGCACGCCCAGGATCGGGCGGTTGCGGTTGGCATCCCAGTAGTAGCCGTTGTCATCGTCGATCAGCGAGACGCCGGGTGGATTGGTGCCCCAGATCGCTTCGGAGCGGTACACCGCCAGGTTGGTCCAGGCCTGCAGGTCGCTGCTGAAATCGAAGGTGGCATACAGGTTGCCGGACACGTTCTCGGCACCACCGGTCAGCAGCCAGTTGGCGTAGTCGGCGCTCATGCCGCACAGGCGGCCGGTGTTGGTGATGCGGTTGGCGGCGTAGTTGTAGACCAGTCGATCGGCCGTGTAGTACTCACCGTCGAACTTCTCGCAGGTACCGGTGGGCGGCGCCAGGCGCTGGCCCGTCGTCGGATCGATCAGCGCCAGCCCGGCCGTGGGACGGAAGCCGACCTTGCGCTGCTCCATGTTCCAGGACGCATACGGCGCATCATCGGCATCGTCCATCTGCGGGCGGTCGCGGCCGAACAACGGATCGCGCTTGGTGTACTGCAACGCATAGGTCACGCTCCAGTTGTCACCCGTTTTGCCGCCGGCCCATGACAGGTCCCAGGTGTCGCGCCCGCCTTCGGTGGAGGTGCCGCCGCGCACGCGCACTTCGTCGCCGTCGTAGTTGGTTTTGAGAATGACGTTGACCACGCCGGCGATCGCGTCCGAACCATAGATGGCCGAGGCGCCGCCGGTCAGTACTTCGATGCGTTCCACCGCTGCGGCCGGAATGTTGCCGTAGTTGGAGAAATTGGTTTCACCGCCATACGGCAGCGGGTAATCGGCCACGCGACGGCCGTTGACCAACAGCAGCGAGCGGTTCGGGCCCATCCCGCGCAGGTTCAGCCCGCTGGCATTGGGCGTGTGCGAACCCCACTGCGAGGCGGCTTCGACGGTACCGGTCGCTTCGGTGAGCGTCTTCAGCGCGTCATACACGCTCACGAAGCCCTCTTTCTGGATCTGCTGCGCGGTGATCACGTTGACCGGGGCCGGACCTTCGACCGCGGCGCGCTTGATGCGCGAACCGGTAACGGTGACCGCGTCCAAGTCCTTGGTGGACGAACTGGCCGCTTCCTGTGCACCAGCGGCCAGGGGAAACAGGACCAGGACCAGTGCCTGGGACAGCAGGTGACGACGCTTGCGAACGGACTGAGCCATGGGTGATTGCTCTTGGAAAGTGTGGACGCACGGACGGGTGGTGGCGTAGCACGACGGCTGATCCGGGTACCGGGATCGGTTCACGACCGTCCCAGCCCCTCCCCTGTGGATCGATCCAAACTAAAGCACAGCTGAACCGCGCCGGGCATGCGGCGATGCAGCAACCGCTGGCGGAATGCCGCTATCGGCTGCCGGTATCCAGAACAATCAAAGGGTTGCGCAACATCGCTGAGAGAACGGCGCACACGTCAATGACACGAACGCGACAATCGCGCGCGGAACGGTTTTGTCCGCGTTGTCGCGTGCGACTGTAGAGCCGAGCCCGTGCTCGGCTGATGTCGTCTGTCGCAAAGCGCAGCCGAGCGTTGGCTCGGCTCTACAGGAGAAGCGGGTTACCTTGCGCTGTCCAGCGCCTGCCGCAGTGCGGCCACGGTGGCGGTGGCGGTCTGGCTCCAGTCCGGGTCCAAGCCGCGCAGCGCCGGGTTCTGGAACTGCATGGCCGAACGCCGCAGGCCCTTGGCCGAGGCGTGCAGTTCGGTGCAGCCGCTCCGTCGCGCAACGGCCGCGATGTTGGCCGGTCCCAGCCCGGCGCCGGCCATCACCGTGATACGTCCCGCCGCCTGGGTGACCAGACCCGCCAGCACATCCGCGCCGGCCTCGGCGCTGACCTGGCCGCCCGAGGTCAGCACGCGCTGGCAACCCAGCTCAACCACCTGCTCAAGTGCCGCAGGCAGATCGCGGGCAGCATCGAAGGCGCGATGGAAGGTCACCTGCAGCGGCCCGGCGGCCTGCACCAGTTCACGGCACAGCGCCAGATCGATCCCGCCCTGCACATCCAGCGCACCGATCACCACGCCATCGCAGCCGAGCGCGCGGCACTGCGCGATGTCACGCAGCATCAGTTCGGTTTCCAGTGCGTCGTAGTGGAAGTCGCCCGGGCGCGGGCGCACCAGTACGAACAGCGGAATGGACAGGCGTTCGCGGGCGATCGCGATGCTGGCGAACGACGGCGTGGTGCCGCCCTCGGCCAGGTTGTCGAACAGTTCGATGCGATCGGCGCCGCCGGCCTCGGCGGCCAGCGCCGAGGCCAGCGAGTTGCTGGCGATCTCCAGGGTCAGCCGTGTGCTCACGCCTGGGTGCTCGTGTAGATCGACGGCGAATCACGCAGGTCATCCTGGCGCTGCGCATCGCACACCGCGTAGACGAAGCCGCGATGCAGCGCGTAAGCGCCCACCTCGCCCTGCTTGTTCATGGCCAGGAAGCACACCTGCAGCGTCTTGCTCGCTTCGGGGCGCTTGCGCACAACGCGATCGATCGCTTCGCGGCAGGCCTGCGCCGGCGAGCGCCCCTGGCGCATCAGCTCGACCACCAGGAACGAGGCCGCATTGCGGATCATCTCCTCGCCCACGCCCGAGGCAGTGGCCGCGCCCACTTCGTTGTCGACATACAGGCCGGCACCGATGATCGGGCTGTCGCCGACCCGGCCGTGCAGCTTCCAGGCCATGCCGCTGGTGGTGCAGGCGCCGGCCAGGTTACCGCGGGCATCCAGCGCCAGCATGCCGATGGTGTCGTGGTTGTCGCTGTTGCCAGGAATACTACGACGCTCGGCATTGATCTGCGGCTGGTACTTCTCGGTCTTCAGCCACTCGCGCCAGGCCGCTTCGGCCTGCGGCGTCAGCAGGTGCCTGCGTTCAAAACCCTGCTGCACCGCGAACTGCTGCGCGCCCTCGCCCACCAGCAGCACGTGCGGGCTGTTTTCCATCACTTTGCGGGCCACCGACACCGGATGCAGGATGTCGACCAGCGCAGCCACTGCGCCACAACGGCCATCGCCATCCATGATGCTCGCGTCCAGGCTCAGCACGCCGTCGCGATCCGGGTTGCCGCAATGACCGACGGTAGGGTTGCACAGCTCGCTCTCAGCCCAGCGTGCGCCCGCTTCCACCGCATCCAGTGCGCTGCCGCCCTGCGCCAGCACCTTCCATGCGGCCTGGTTGGCCGGCACGCCGAAGTCCCAGGTCGAAACCACCTTGGCCCCACCCTGCGTGCGCGCCTGCACGCCCGGCAAGGCCACCATGCCTGCAGCCAGTGCGCCGGCCTGCAGGAACTGCCTGCGATCCACCATCTTCCCCTCCCAGTCTGCAATGCACGGCCGGCCCGATGCCGGCCACGCCGATCAGTCTTGCGTGGGCTGCCGTGCGGCGTACCAGACCGCTGCGCCGAGAACGCCCAGCTGGCCATGCTCCACGCGCCATACCGGCACCTGGCGCAGTACCTCGGTCAGCACGCCCTTGTTGAGGAAGCGCTCACGGAAGCGGCCATCGGCCAGGAAATCCTGCACATGCGCAGAAATGCCCCCGGCCAGGTACACCGAACGCGCACCCACCGCGATCGCTGCGTCGCCGGCCAGGCTGCCCAGCCAGGCACAGAACACCTGCAGCGTTTCCACGGCCAGCGCATCCTCGCCGCTGCGCGCGGCGCCGATCAGTGCCTCGGTGCTGCCCCACACCGGGGTGACACCGCGCAGTTCGCACAGGCACGGATACAGGTTCATCAGGCCACTGCCGGACAGCACGCGCTCGTTGTCCACGTGCGTCCAGCGCTGCAGCAGCTTGCCCAGCACCTGCAGTTCCAGCGCGTTGCCGGCGCCGAGCGCGGCATGGCCGATCTCGCTGGCCAGCACCGGACGCTCGCCGTCGGCAAAGCGCAATGCTGCACCCAGGCCGGTACCGGCGCCCAGCACCAGCGCCGGGAACGCCTGCGCCGGGTCAGCATCGCCATTGAGCGGCACCAAGGTGTCAGGCTGCAGGTAAGGAATGGCCAACGCCACCGCTTCAAAATCATTGATCAACTGCAGCTCATGCAGCCCGGACTGCACCCGCGTGGCCGACAGCGAGACCGTCCATGGCAGGTTGGAATTGATCAGCACATCGCCATCGAGCAGGCCGGCGATGGCGACCACGGCGGCCTCTACCGGCTGGCCGAGGCCTGCGGTGAAATCCGCAAGGATCGCCGACAGGCTCGGATGCTCGGCGCAGGCATAGGTGCGATGGCTGCCCAGCAGTGGTGCCTGGCCGGGTTGCGTTTCAGCCAGCGCCAAACGGGCGAAGGTGCCGCCGACATCGGCGACAACGAGACTGCGCGGAAGACCGCCGCGGGCGGAGTCGGTGGAAACCGGGGACGCTGCTGCGATGGTCACGCTGGCCTGCTTGGATCGATTGAATCGCCCCGATTCTCAGGCATCGGGGCGGCTTTGCCTAGCGCGCCGGCGGTTCAGGTTGGACTACATGCCTTCCTGTTCGGCCACTTGCACACCATCCACCAGCACGCGCAGGCGCTGCGGGCGGAAGCCGGCGAACAACAGCGGCCGGGTGCGCTCGACCAGCACCTCATGGCCGGCGATGTGGCGCAGCCACGACTGTACCAGCGAGAACGAGAAGTGGGTGCCCGGATGCAGCGGATGCTGCACCCAGACCTTCTCGGTGGCGCTCTGCAGCAGCATCGCGCCGGTGAACCAGTGGCGGCTGAGGGTGACTGGCGTGGTGCCGGCCATGAAGCGGATATCCATGCGGGGTCCTTTCGCTGGAGCGGAGATGCGGGGGATCAGGGCTGTGCCGTCTGCAGGCTGTAGCGGGTGGTGGCGGTGAATACTGCACCATCAGGCTGGGTAGAGCGTACTTCGACCTTGTGACTGCCCACTGCCAGGTCTGTCGGCAGCGCGCCACGCCACAGGTGCGGCGACGCGGTGGCCTCCGGCGAACGGTCGTAGCCGCGCAGGCTGTCAGCCAGATCGTCAGCCACGTTCTCCACCATCAGGCGCGGATCGGGCTGACTGACCTGCTTCATCGGCTGCCAGGCACCGCCATCGACGCGGTACTCGACCACGCTGGCGTCCTCGCCCATGTAGACGTTGGCGTAGACACCCCACGCCGGATAGGCCCCCTGGCGCAGCACCTTCGGTGCATGCAGGCCGATCTGCTCGCTGGCCGGCTTGCCGGCCACGCGGTACTGCAGTTTGTAGCTGCCATTGCCGGCGACGTCCAGCAACGCGTAGCCCTTTGGCGTGCCATCACTCATGGCGCTGTCCGGCACGCCGGCGGCATCCTTCACCCCGGACCAGAATGCGCCGCAGTTGGCACCGACGTTGTATTCGTGCAGCGGCTTGTCACCGTTCCAGCCGTCGGCCTTGCCGTGGTAGACGTGCTGCTGGGTGTGGCTGTGCCCGCTGAGCACCAGCACGTTGCGGAAGTCCTTCAGCAGGTCGAACAGGCGCTGGCGGTCAGCATGACGGAAGGTCTCGCGCCCCGGCGCGGCGTCGAACAGCGGGATGTGCATGCCCAGCACCAGCAGGCGGTCCTTGTGCAGGCCTTTCAGGTAGCTGGCAAGGAAAGCGAACTGGTCTTCGCGCAGGCCACCGACATACTTCGGCCTTGCGTTGGGGTCATACACCACGTCGTCGAGGAACACGAAACTGGCACCGCCCTCTTCCACCGCGTAGGTGTCCGGGCCGTAGATGTTGCGCCAGCTGTCCAGCGAATGCTCGTCGCTGGCTGCATCGAAATCGAGGTCGTGATTGCCCGGCACATGGAACCACGGCACGCCCAGCGACGTGGTGACCTTGTTGATTGCCGGATACAGGGTCAGATCGTCGTTGACGATGTCACCCAGGGTGGTGCCCATGCGCGCCTTGGTCTGGCCGATCAGCGGCGACACGATCGACTGCTGGTAGTAACCGATGTCCTTCAGGCTGGCGGTCTGGGAGTCGGTGAAGACCAGCATCTGGAAGCCGCGACGGCTGTCATGGCGATCCGACTGCAGCGCGAAATCCCAGTTGCGGGTGACATCGCTGGTGGCGGCGATGCCGCCGTACTTCAGCGCCGGCGAGCCGTTCGGGCGGAAGTGGCGCCAGAACGAAGGCAGGCCGTCTGTCGCCTTCGGGAACGAATACGCATCGGGCTTGATCACGAACACGGTCTGGCCGTCACGCACCGGAAGGCTGTAGCTGCCATCGGCGGCGGTCTTGACTATCGTCTCGCCGTTGGAGACCTGCACCCCGGCCAGGCCCGGATCGGTCGCACCGCGGCCCGGCTTGCCGTCACGCTCCAGATAGACCTTGCCGGTGACCACGGTGTCCGCAGCCCAGGCCGGCGAGGTCAGCAACAGGCAGCACAGCCAGGCGGCAGGCAGTTTCATGGGAGGCATCCGGCAGAAAGAGACGCGGTATTGTAGAGCCGAGCCACGCTCGGCTGCATTGCCGGCGGGTAGTGCCGGCCGCTGGCCGGCAACCCCTCGATGCCCGAAGATGATGAGGTTGCCGGCCAGCGGCCGGCACTACCACGCTTCAACGATGGCGTTTTTCCAGCACCGCCCGCGCATCGTCCAGCGACAGACCGCGCGCGCGCAGCAGTACCAGCAGGTGGTACAGCAGGTCCGAGGCCTCGCCCAGCAACGCCTCGTCATCCTGCGCCACCGCCGCCAGGGCGGTCTCCACGCCCTCCTCGCCCACCTTCTGTGCGATGCGGCGGATGCCGCCCTCGAACAGGCTGGTGGTGTAGCTGCCCGGCGGGCGCTGCGCCTCACGCATCGCCACCAGCTGGTCCAGCCCGCCCAGGAAGTCCTTCGGCGCCTGGTCGAAACAGCTCTCCGCACCCGTGTGGCAGGTTGGCCCCGCCGGGCGTGCCATCACCAGCAGCGTGTCGGCATCGCAGTCGACACTGATCGATTGCACCGCCAGGACGTTGCCGGACTGCTCGCCCTTGGTCCACAACCGCTGCTTGCTGCGGCTGAAGAAGGTCATGTGGCCGATGGCCAGCGTGGCGGCCAGCGATTCGGCGCTGACATAGCCCAGCATCAGCACCTGCAGGGTATCGGCATCCTGCACCACGGCCGGCAGCAGGCCGTCGCCCTTGCCCCAGTCCAGCGCCTGCAGCGCATCCAGCGATGGCCTCACTTCAATAGACATCCCGCACCTCGATCTGCTGTGCTCGCAGGTAGCGCTTCAATTCCGGAATGGCGATGGCACCGCTGTGGAACACGCTGGCTGCCAACGCGCCGTCGACGTCGGCCTGGTCAAAGGCTTCGGCGAAGTGCTCCATCGCACCGGCGCCACCGGAGGCGATCAGCGGCACCTGGCACAGGGCCCGCGCCTGCTGCAGCTGCACGACATCGTAGCCACGGCGCACGCCGTCGCTGTCCATGCAGTTCAGCACGATCTCGCCAGCGCCACGCCGTTGAGCTTCGACGATCCAGTCCAGGGTACGCAGCGGTACCGCCTGGGTCTTGTCAGGGTCGCCACTGAAACGGCGCACCCGCCACTGGCCGTCCGCTTCACGTACCGAGTCGACACCCACCACCACGCACTGCACGCCGAACTCGTCGGCCAGTTCGGTGATCAGCTCCGGGCGGCCCAGCGCAGGCGAGTTGATCGACACCTTGTCGGCACCGGCGAACAACACGCGACGCGCGGCTTCCACGCTGTCGATGCCACCGGCCACGCAGAACGGAATGTCGATCAGGCGCGCGATGCGCTCGATCCACGCCACGTCCACCGAACGCGCCTCGGGGCTGGCGCCGATGTCATAGAACACCAGCTCGTCGGCACCCTGGTCGCGGTAGCGCTGCGCCAGCTCGGCGATGTCGCCCATGTCGACGTGATCGCGGAAGCGCACGCCCTTCACCACGCGGCCATCGCGCACGTCAAGGCAGGGAATGATGCGGCGGCTCAACATGCCAGCGCCTCCGCCAGGTCCATGCGCTGCTCCAGCAGTGCCTTGCCGAGAATCGCACCACCGCAGCCAGCGGCACGCGCCTCGGCCACATCGGCCACGTCACGGATGCCGCCGGACGCCTGCACCGCCACCCCCGGTAGCAATGCCGACAGGTGCTGGTAGAGGCCGATATTGGGCCCGGCCAGCATGCCGTCGCGGGCGATGTCGGTGCACAAGAGGTGGCGCATGCCGGCGCGCGCGTAGCGCTGGGCCAGGTCATCCAGGGTCACCCCGGCGTTCTCGGTCCAGCCGTGCACCGGCAGCTGCCACTGCCCCTGTGCGTCCTGGCGCGCGTCCAGCGCAATCGTGATGCGCTCGGCGCCAAATTCCTCCAGCCAGCCGACCACTTCATCGGGGCGGCGCACCGCCAGCGAGCCGACCACCACGCGACCGGCGCCAGCATCAAGCATGCGCGCCACATCGTCGCGGCCACGCACGCCACCACCGGTCTGCACCTGCAGCGGCGTCTGCGCGCGGATCGCCGCCAGCAGCGGTGCCAGCGTATAGCCACCTGCGCGTGCAGCATCCAGGTCGATCAGATGCATCCACTGCGCGCCCTGTGCGGCGAAGGCCTGCGCGCGCGGCAGCGGATCGTCGCCGTAGGAGGTTTCCTGCGCGTAGTCGCCCTGGCGCAGCCGCACCACGCGGTCATCGCGGATATCCAGCGCGGGGTAGACGATGAAACTCATGCAGCAGTGCCCTCAAGGAAGTTGCGCAGCATCAGCGAGCCGGTCTCGCCGGAGCGCTCGGGATGGAACTGAGCGCCGTAGTAGCGCCCCTGCTCCACCACGGCAGTGAACAGCCCACCGTGGTCGCACGCCGCGACGGTGTGGGCATTCAGCGGCGCCGCATAGCTGTGCACGAAATAGGCGCTGGCGCGCTCCGGCACACCCTGCAACAGCAGCGACTCCCGTAGCGGCAGCAGCCGGTTCCAGCCCATGTGCGGCACGCGGATGCCACAGGCCGGCACCAGCTTGCGCACCACGCCCGGAATCAGTCCCAGTGTTTCTACGCCCGCTTCCTCGGAGCGTTCGAACAGCAACTGCATGCCAAGACAGATGCCCATCAGCGGCACCTCCAGCCGCTGCAACGGCTCCACCAGGCCCTGCGCGTGCAGGCGCTGCATGCCGGGGCTGGCGGCGCCGACGCCGGGCAGGATCACCCGCCGAGCCCCCACCAGGCCTTCCGCATCGCGCACCAGCCGCACTGTCGCGCCCAGGCGCTCCAGTGCGTAGCGCACCGAGCCCAGGTTGGCACCTCCGGCATCGATCAGCGCGACGTCGCTCACAATGCCCCCTTGGTGCTCGGCAGTGCCGTGCCCTGCCGGGCCAGCGCCGGGCGCAGTGCGCGCGCCAGCGCCTTGAAGCAGGCCTCCACCTTGTGGTGATCGTTGTCGCCGCGTACCTGCAGGTTGAGGTTCAGGCCACTGGCATCGCACAGCGAACGGAAGAAGTGCGGCACCAGCTCGGTCGGCATGTCGCCCACCCGCTCGCGCTTGAACTCGCCCTCGAACACGAAGTACGGGCGGCCGCTGAAGTCCAGCGCAGCGCTGGCCAGGGTCTCGTCCATCGGCAGGGTGAAGCCGTAGCGGCCGATGCCGCGCTTGTCGCCCAGCGCCTCGCGCAGGGCCTGACCCAGCGCCAGCCCGGTGTCCTCGATGGTGTGGTGCTCGTCGATGTGCAGGTCGCCCTCGGCCTGGATGTCCAGCGCGAACCCGCCGTGCTTGCCGATCTGTTCCAGCATGTGGTCGAAGAAGGGCAGTCCGGTGGCGATGCGCGCATCACCGGCACGGTCCAGATCGAGTTCAACCCGGATCTTCGTCTCCTTGGTGTTGCGCTGGACCACGGCAGTACGCGGCGCGTCGGCCAGCGCATGGGCGATGCCCGGCCAGTTCCATTCGCCACCGAACTGTTCGGTGCGCAGCTGGAAGCCACGGATGTTGAGGTTGTCGGCGAACTGCAGGTCGGTGATACGGTCCCCCACCATGCCCGAACGCGCCCAGTCGATGCTGCGGTCCTGCAGGTAGGCGGTCATCAGGCCGATGCCCGGCTTGCGCGTGGGCGCGTTGTCCTGCGGCCAACTGCAGTCGATCAGCACGTCACGGAAGGTGATGCCCTGGCTCTCGAAGATCTGCAGCATCAGGTCGTTGGGGCCATCGAAGCTGGCGCGTGGGTAGCTGTCGCTGCCCAGGCCATCCTGGTTGGTGACGATCACGAACTGGTAGCCGGCATCACGCAGCTTCAGCAGCGCCGGGATCACCTGCGGCACGAAGCGCAGCTTCTCGTAGGCGTCGATCTGGAAGTCGGACGGCTCCTCGATGAGGGTACCGTCGCGGTCGATGAACAGGATCGGGGTCATGCTGCGGCCCTCCGCGCCGACAGGGCCGCAAGCACGCGGTCGTTCTCTTCGGGACTGCCGATACTGATGCGCAGTGCATCACCCAACTGCGGCGCGGCGCGCTGGTCGCGCACCACCACGCCCACAGCCAGCAGCGTATCGAACGCGGCCTGCGCATCGGCGAAGCGAACCAGCAGGTAGTTGCCGGATGAGCGGTAGACGCGACGCACGCCGGGCAGGCCCGGCAGCGCCTCGCGCAGGCGTTCGCGCTCGGCAATCACCGTGGCTACGCGCTCGGCGGTGATGGTCAGCGCGGCGGGTTGCAGCGCCTGCACCGCCAGTTCCGCGCATGGCGTCGGCACCGGGTACGGCGCCTGGCAGCGGCGCAGCACGGCAATCAGCTCCGGGGCGGCGATCAGGGTGCCAACGCGGGCGGCGGCAAGAGCGTGCGCCTTCGACAGCGTGCGCAGCACCGCCAGATTCGGGTTCGCGGCCAGCAGCGTGGTCGCCGACGGACGCTGCGCGTACTCGACATAGGCCTCATCCACCACCACCAGTGCTTGCCCGCGCAGCGCCACCACCACCCGCTCGACTTCGTCCAGGGCGATGTCACTGCCGGCCGGGTTCGACGGGGCGCACAGGAACACCAGCTTGGCACCTTGCGCCTTGGCCGCGTCGATCACCGCATCCAGATCGGCACGCAGGCCATCTTCGCTGTCCACCAGCGGCACTTCAATCAATGCAGCGCCCTGCAGGCGTGCGCAGACGGCGTACATGCCGAACACCGGCGGCGTGACCACCACGCCGTCGCGGCCCGGCACGCACAGCGCGCGCACCAGCAGATCAATGGCCTCGTCGCTGCCGCGGCCGACCAGCAGCTGCTGTGGCGTCACGCCGTACAGCGCCGCCAAGCCTTCGCGCAACGCCAACGGTTGCGGCTCCGGATAGCGCCGGCTGCTGCCAGCCGCGTCGGCCGTATTGGCCCAGGCGGACTCGTTGGCGTTCAACCAGACCTCGCCCTGCACCGCTGCGCTGCGTGCCGAGCTGTAGCCGGCGAACGCCTGCAGATCCGGGCGCACCAGCGCCAGCACCTCCTCGACAGCCGCGCTCATGCCGCCACCTCCATGCGCAATGCCACCGCACGCTCGTGGGCATCCAGGCCTTCGGCGCTGGCGATGATGCGCGCGCAGCCGCCGATCGCGGCCAGGCCGGCGGCACTGGCGCTCTGCACGCTGATCAGGTTCTGGAAACTGGCAACGCTCACGCCGCTGTAAGCACGCGCGGCGCCGGCGGTGGGCAGCACGTGGTTGGTGCCGCTGCAGTAGTCACCCAGTGCTTCGGGGGTGTAGTCGCCGAGGAACACCGAGCCGGCCGCCTGCACCTTGTCCAGCCAATCGCGCGGTTCACGCAGCGCCAGAATCAGGTGTTCGGGCGCATAGCGGTTGCTGATCGCGAAGGCCTCGTCCAACGAATCAACCTGGATCAGGCGCGACGCTGACAGCGCCTGCCGCGCAATCTGCTGGCGCGGCAGCAGGGCCACCTGGCGCTCGACCTCAACCTCGACCGCGGCCAGCATCGCGGCATCGTCGGTCAACAGCAGCACCTGTGAATCCGGGCCGTGCTCGGCCTGCGACAGCAGGTCGGCGGCGACGAACGCCGGATTGGCGCCAGCGTCGGCAATCACCAGCACTTCGGAGGGACCGGCCGGCATATCGATGGCGGCGGCGCCCTCCTGCGCGACCTGCTGCTTGGCTTCGGTGACGAAGCTGTTGCCGGGCCCGAACAGCTTGTCGCAGGCCGGAACGCTGGCGGTGCCATAGGCCATCGCGGCGATCGCCTGCGCGCCGCCCAACTTGAACACGCGCTGCACGCCGGTCAGGCGCGCGGCTACCAGCACTGCCGGATCGGCGCTGCCGTCGGCGCGCGGCGGCGTGCACAGCACCACCTGCGGGCAACCGGCCAACTGCGCCGGAACGCCCAGCATCAACGCGGTGGACGGCAATGGCGCGCTGCCAGCAGGTACGTACAGGCCCACCCGGCCGATCGGGCGCAGCATGCGTTCGCAGACCACGCCCGGCGCGGTTTCAACTGCATAGCCTTTACCCATGCCGGCGGCGTGGAAGCGCGCGATGCGCTCGGCGGCGTCCACCATCGCCTGGCGCAGTTCGGCGGGCACGGCCGCTTCAGCAGCGGCGAACTCGGCTTCGGAGACTTCAAACGAGGCCAGCTCGACACCATCGAAGCGCGCGGTGATCGCACGCAGCGCATCGTCGCCCTGTGCACGCACCTGCGCGATCAGGGCCGTCACGGCATCGCGGGTCTGCTGCGCCACGGCCTGCACCGGGCGGGTCAATGCCGCGCTGCGCGCGGCCTCATCAAGTCGGGACCAGATCAGACGGTTCATGCCAGCGACCGCTCCACGCTCAGTACCATCAGGCCCTGCGCACCCGCGCGCTCGAGTTCCTCCATGCGCTGCCAGCTCAGCGGGCCGGGGCACATGGTCTGCAGGCGCAGCGCACCGCCATCGGCCGGCAACCGCACCAGCGGCTCGGCATCGGCCAGCAACTGCGCCAGCGCGTCGACACGATCCTCGCTGGCGCGGAACATCAGCAGCTTGCGGTCCTGGCGCTGCACCACGCCATCGAGGCGGCGCAGCAGCATCGCGCGCAGCGATGCACGTGCATCATCGGGCACCCGTACTGCACCGGCCAGCACCGCCTCGCTGTCGAGCAGGTTGTGCACCGGGGTCAGCTGATTGGCGCGCAGGGTGGCGCCGCTGGACACCAGATCGCAGATCAGGTCGGCGGTGCCCAGACGCGGGGCGATTTCCACCGAACCGGACAGCTCGACCACCTGTGCGTCCACCCCCTGCTCCGCCAGCCACTGCGTGAGGATGGCCGGGTAGCTGGTGGCGATGCGGGTGCCGGCCAGCTGCGCCGGACCCTGCCACTGCCATTCCTCCGGCACCGCCAGCATCAGCCGGCACTGGCCGAAGCCCAGCCCGCGCAGCGCCTGATAGGCGTCCGGCAGGCCGACCTGGCGGCGTGCCGCGGCCTGTTCGTCCAGCTCGTTGCGGCCGACGATGCCGAGGTCGCAGACGCCGTCGGCGATCAGGCCGGGGATGTCGTCGTCGCGCACCAGCAGCAGGTCCACCGGCAGCGATTCGCCGTAGCAGAACAGCTTGTCGCGGCTTTCGCGCCAGCTCAGGCCACAGGCGCTGAGCAGGTTACGGGCGGGCTCGGCCAGCCGGCCACTCTTCTGGATGGCGATACGCAGCCGGTCTCGTGCCGGCGCTGCCTGGGTTGCACTCATGGGGGAGGTCTCGAAGTTCGGAACGGGGCGCGGATCAGCGCGAAGCAAGGCGGTCGATGGCAGCGGCATAGCCTCGATGGCCGTGCTCGAGCGTGCGCGCCACCCGTCCGGTGGTGGTCACGCTGACCCCGGTGCGCTCGTGGATCTCGCGGTACGGCACGCCCTGCTGCAGCAACGGCACCACCTTCCAGCGGTCGGCCATGGCTTCCAGTTCGGCCGGAGTGCACAAGTCGCGCAGGAAGGCTTCCACCTGCTCCGGCTCGCGCAGGGCGGCAAAGGCCAGGGCCAAGGATTCCAGGTCGGCCTTCGGATCTTTGGCGGCAATCTCGGGGCGGGCTTTCACGGGGGTCGTTTCCATGCATCAATGTAATAGCGCGTTAGTACATTAGCGCATTCTTGCGCAGTGCGTCAAATCGGGGGTTGAGGGGGCGGCAAGGCTGCTGCCCTGCACCCGCCAAGAGCCAGAGCAAAAGCAAATGCTGATTTCCTGAGCGTTGGCGGGGAGGGTCCGGTGGCAGGGGACGCCGTAAATCCATCCATGGGGGCTTGGCCGCGGCATCCATGCC
>NZ_KV791438.1:0-21340 GCF_001807895.1 Stenotrophomonas sp. HMSC10F07 | reverse complement strand
TGGCCGACGATCTGGGTCAGCTGCGCGACCGTGGTGTTGGCATCATCACGCATGCGGGCGAACACGCCATTGAACTGACCTTCCATGCGCGCGGTCAGGTCGCCGGTGGCGATCGACTGCAGCAGCTGCGAGAGCTGGCCCAGGTTGCCGTCAGCCACCTGCATCATGGTGTTGAGGTGCTCGATCATCAGCTTGAAGTCGTGCTGGAACCGCTGTGCGTCGCCGCGCTGGCTGAAGTCACCGGCGGCGGCCGCCGCAGCCAGGTGCTGGATCTGCGAATTGATGGCCAGCAGGCTGGCCTTGGCCGCGTCCATGGATTCGTGCAGGATCGCGCGGCTGCCGGGCAGGCGGCGTGCATCCGGGCTCAGGTTGCCGATGGCGTACTGGTTGAGTACTTCAATGGCATCGACGATCGCATCGAGGTGTTCGAAGATCACCGTGTTGATGCCGTTGGCCAGCTGGCCGTAGACACCCGGGAAATCTTCCGGGATGCGATGGCTGATGTCCGGGCCAGCGTGCATCTGTGCCATCAGCTGTGTCTGCTCGCTGAAGCGTCGCAGCATCGCCGTCATCTCGGCGGTGGCAGCGAGCATCCTGCCGGCTTCATCCTTGCTGGTGGCCTGGGTGCTGACGCTGAGATCACCGCGGGCAACGGCCTGGATGGCATGCACGGCCTTGCCGAGTGGGCCGGTCACTGCCCGCGAGATGACGATGGCCAGCGCGGCAGCGACCAGCGACAGCAGCACGATGCAGCCGATGATGGCAATCATGCTGGTGCGGTGGGTGGCGTTGGCGTCGGCAATCTTGCCGTCCATCTGGCCGGCGATGTGGGTTCCCAGTGCCTTCATTGCAGCGAAGAGGTCGCGACGCGCCGGGCGCGACTGCTCGTCGGAGATCTGCTGGGCCTGTGCGCCATCACCGGCGGCCACGGCGTCGCGCATGGCCTTGTTTGCGGAGAAGTAGCGGTCCAGCTGCGCGCTGGCCGCGCGATACAGTTCACGCTCCTTGTCCAGCGCCGGCAGCGCCGCGTACGCCGCCAACTCGTCATGCACGGCCTTGGCGGTGTCGTCCATGCGCTTGTTGTAGTCGGCGACCTTGTCCGGCTGGTCGAGCATGCTCAGCTGGGCCAGTTCGTAGGTGCGGAACTCGCCCAGCTGCGAGCGTGCCTCGCCCAGATGCTGGACCGAGGGGATATCGTTGCCAGCCATCTC
Source organism: Stenotrophomonas sp. HMSC10F07 (assembly GCF_001807895.1). NCBI lineage: Bacteria > Pseudomonadati > Pseudomonadota > Gammaproteobacteria > Lysobacterales > Lysobacteraceae > Stenotrophomonas > Stenotrophomonas sp. HMSC10F07. The sequence goes on along the minus strand of NZ_KV791438.1, from coordinate 20,129 downwards.
GCGCAACTGCGCGTTGGCCTCGCTCAGGCGCAGCAGTGCGAAGGCGCCGAGGATCAGGGTCATCAGGGTGGTGAGGGTGAACCCCACGGCCAGCTTGCGGGCGATGGGCAGATCTTGGAACCACTTCATGCAGGGTGCTCCAGGTGGGCAGAGTGCCGGCGTCTGTGCGCCGGTTTGGGGGTGGTTGCAGAGCGAACGGGGGTGCCCGGTGGGGTTCGGTGACGACCGTCAAAGCGAAATAACGGCGCCGTCCGCGCGGACTTTATGGACGCAGATCACATTCGGTTGCGTAGGGATGACGGCGCGAAAGTGCTGGCCTGGCGGGGCTTGCGCTCGGATGACGTGGTTGCGCGCGAAACCATCGCCTCGACGGAGTTCACAGAAGGGATGGGGTCAGATCCCTTTTCCCTGAAAAGGGATCTGACCCCGGCTGGAATGGAGCACACAAACAAAAACCGCCGCCCCGAAGGGCGGCGGTCCATGACCCGCATGCAGCGTGGGTCAGGCGGCCTGCGGCATCCGCAGCGAGCGCACCAGTCCGCCGATGTCGACGATCAACGCGACGCGGCCGTCGCCAAGGATGGTGGCACCGGACACCCCGCCGATACGGCGGTAGTTGTTCTCGATGTTCTTCACCACCACCTGCTGCTGGCCGACCAGTTCGTCCACTTCCAGCGCGATTTTCTGGCCATCGCCTTCCACCACCACCACCAGCGATTCGCTGCCCGGTGCGCGGTTGCCGTAGCCGTAGTACTCGCTCAACGACAAGATCGGCAGGTACTCGCCGCGCACGCGCAGCACGCGGCCTTCGCCGGCCATGCTGCGGATATCCTCGGGCTGCGGCTGCAACGCCTCAAGCACGTAGGCAAGCGGCAGGATCAGGGTTTCGCCGGCCACGGCCACCGTCATGCCATCGAGGATGGCCAGGGTCAGCGGCAGGCGGATCAGCGTGCGGGTGCCGGTACCAAGGCTGCTTTCGATCTGCACCTCGCCGCCCAGTGCCTGGATGTTGCGGCGGACCACGTCCATGCCGACGCCACGCCCGGACAGGTCGGTGACCGCATCGGCGGTGGAGAAGCCAGGTTGGAAGATCAGGTCCCAGACCTGCGAATCGGTCGGGTTGTCCGGCACGGCCAGGCCGCGTTCGTGAGCCTTGGCCAGGATCTTGGCGCGGTCCAGGCCGCGACCGTCGTCGCTGACTTCGATGACGATATGGCCGCCCTGATGCGAAGCTGCCAGCGTGATCGTGCCGGTCTCGTCCTTGCCCGCACCGCGGCGGACGTCGGGCATTTCCAGGCCGTGGTCGATCGAGTTGCGCACCAGGTGCACCAGCGGATCGGCGATCTTTTCGATCAGGCCCTTGTCCAGTTCGGTGCCTTCGCCGACGGTGCGCAGGCGCACCTGCTTGCCCAGGCGGCTGGACAGGTCACGAACCAGGCGCGGGAAGCGGCGGAACACCGCATCGACGGGCAGCATGCGCACGCCGATCACCGCTTCCTGCAGGTCGCGGGTGTTGCGTTCAAGCTGGTCCAGGCCAGCGAACAGGCTCTCGGCGTGGACCGGGTCCAGTGCGTGCGAGACCTGCTTGAGCATGGCCTGGGTGATGACCAGTTCGCCAACCAGGTTGATCAGCGCATCGACCTTGTCGACGCTGACGCGGATCGAGGTTTCCGCTTCCTGGCTGGCACCACCGTTGGCAGCAGGCGTGGCAGGTGCAGACGGGGCCGCTGCGACCGGAGCGGGAGCCGCCGCGGCCGGCGCCTGGGTGGCCAGGCTCGGCGGCGCGGCGGGACGGATGTCCAGCTCGCAATCGTCCAGTACCCAGGCGAAGGTGTCTTCGATCTTGCTGCGCGGCACCTTGCCAACCAGGCCCAGGTCCCATGCAAGATGCGCTTCGAGCGGATCAAGCTGGGCGAAGCCCGGCAGGCGCTCCATGCGCGCGGCGACCTGCAGCGAACCGAGGTGTTCCAGTTCGCGGATGATGCGCAGCGGGTCGTTGCCGCTCATGAACAGCGACGGCGCTGGAGTGAAACCGATCTGCCAGGCTTCCGGCGTATCGTCCACCTTGGCTGCGGCGGCCGACGGGGCGCTCGCTGCGGCCTGGCCGGAAAGAACCGCTTCCAGGCGCGCCTTCACCGCAGCGACTGCAGCCGGATCGGCAGCCTGGCCGTGTTCGGCTTCGCGCAGCAGGGCGCGCAGCACGTCCACCGAGGACAGCATGGCGTCGACGGCGTGGCCTTCCAGGGCCCGCTTGCCGGCGCGCAGCTCATCGAGCAGCGTTTCCAGCACGTGGGTCAGGCCGGCGATCGCGTCGAAGCCGAAGGTGCCGGCGCCGCCCTTGATCGAGTGGGCGGCGCGGAATACCGAATTGATGATCTCCGCGTCCTGCTGCCCCGATTCCAGGGCCAGCAGGCCAGCCTCCATCGCATCGAGGCCTTCGCGGCTCTCCTCGAAGAAGGTGGCGTGGAAGCGTTGCAGGTCCATGCTCATGGCAGTGGTGATCCGGAAGCGAAGAGGGGGAGCGGCGCCGGGCGATCAGCCCAGCACTTTCTGCACGGTGGCGACCAGCTGTTCGGGATTGAACGGCTTGACCAGCCAGCCGGTGGCACCGGCGGCCTTGCCTTCGGACTTCTTGTCGGCGGCCGATTCGGTGGTCAGCATCAGCAGCGGGGTGAACTTGTAGTCCGGCAGCTGGCGCAGTTCGCGGATCAGCGCGATGCCGTCCATGTTCGGCATGTTGACGTCGGTCACCACCGCATTGAAGCGCTGGCCCTTGGCACGACCGAGCGCGACCGCGCCGTCTTCAGCTTCTTCGACGGCAAAACCGGCCGAGGTGAGGGCGAAGGACACCATCTGGCGCATCGACGCCGAATCGTCCACCACCAAGATACGTGCGCTCATGCAGCGTTCTCCACAGATTTCAGGTTGTCATGGGTTGCGTCCAGGCCCAGGGCCTGGGTGACGCCCAGCAGGCGCGCGGCGTCACTGAAGGTTGCAGTGCAACCGTGGAAGCCGGTGCCCAGGCCTGCCTCGCGGCGGGCCTGCACGAACGCACACAGCACCTGCAAGGCGGCCGTGTGGATGCGGGCGACCTGGCTGGCATCCAGGGTCAGCTCGCCAGCCTGGTCCACGAGTGGGGCGAGGCGGTTCTTGAGCTCGGTAGTGCTCTCGATGCCGAGATCCCCACCCAGTTCGACAGTGCTCATCGTTGCTCCGGACAAACGGTTCCGTGATCCATAACGGCACCCCGGTGGGGTTCTTTAGAAGAATCGACGCGGTACGTCGATGCGGTCGCTGCTTAAAAGGGGACGGAGGGAATTAAGTCGCAATCGACCTGGCTCTACTGCAGCTCCCTCGGCAACGGCGACCGCGCAGTGGGGATGTAAGGTGTTGATCCATCGGCGCAAAGCGCCGAGCCACTTGCGACTTAATCCCCTCCGTCCCCTTTTTCTTGGCGGCTCAGCTCAACAGCCGGGTGGCGTCGAGCAGGATCATCGGCCGCTGGCTGACCCGGGCCACGCCGCGGAACAGGTCGTTTGAGATCTGGCAGATGCGCGCGGTATCGGGCGGTTCGATCTGCGAATCGGTGAGGTTGGCGACATCTTCGACCGCTGATACGCGCAGGCCGATGGTCTCGCCGTCCTCCTCCAGGACCACGATGCGGGTCTGTGCGTCGTCTTCGGCGGCCGCGGCGCCAAGGTGCAGGCCCAGATCCATCACCGGTACCACCTGGCCGCGCAGGTTCATGATGCCGAGCATGGCCGCTGCAGTGCCACGCAGTGGCAGCAGCGGCACCGGCAGCACCACTTCCTGCACCTTCAGCAGTTCCAGCGCATAGGCCTGGGTGCCGCAGCGAAGGCGCAGCCAGCGCGAAGTGCGTTCGCCGGCGCGTCGGTTCTGCGGATGCGGGCTGCGAGCCGGTTGGTGGGCCTGCGCCTGCAGCTCCTGCCAGGTGCCGGGACGGTTGCCTGCCGGGGCATCGACGGCGGCGCGCGGTGGCGGAGTGGCGGTGCGCGCGGCCGGGGCTGCAGGTGCAACCGTCGGGGCCACCGGCGCTGCGACCACGGCGGGCGGTGGCGTGGCTACGTCTTCGCCACCGGCGGCCGCTTCGAACGCGGCCTGCAGGCCGGGGCTGTCGGTGTGGGCGAGGCGATGGCTGTCGGCCGGATCGGTCTCGTAGATCACCTCGTCCGGCAGGTCGTCCCAGGTAGGTTCCGGACCGGCGTTTGCAACGATGGCGGGTGCCGGCGCGGTTTCGTGGATGACCTCCTCAGGCAGGTCATCCCAGGTCGGCTCGCGTTCGGAAACCGCTTCTCCCGCCGGACCCTGCCCAGCGCTACCGGAAGCGGCAGCGCTCTCGAAGGCCGCTTCCAGTGCTGCGTCGTCCCGGCTTTGCGCGGCGGCGACGGATTCTGTTTCGTAGATCACCTCGGCGGGCAGGTCATCCCAGGTGGGTTCGCGCGTGCGTGGTGCGGCGCTCTCGAAGGCGGCTTCCAGCGCAGCGCTGTCCCCGCTCGGCGTGGCGGCGATGGTTTCGGTTTCGTAGATCACTTCGGCCGGCAGGTCGTCCCAGGTCGGTTCGCGTTCGGCGACTGCTTCGATCGCCGGGCCCTGCCCGGCGCCTGCGGGCGGCAGCACGGCAGGCGGCGGCGCGACCATCGCTTCGCCCAGCAGTTCGTCCAGGTAATCGTCGAGGATGCCGGTGCTGTTCATGCGGCCTGCTCCAGGGCGCGGGCATCCTCGCCGAGGATCCAGTTCAAGGCGCGCCGGTAGGCGGCCAGGCCACGGCCCGGGTAGTCCTCGCCGGCGCTCGGCAGGGTCAGCCCGGCGGCGTTGCTGATGCGGGTATCGATCGGAATGGCGTCTTCCCACACGCGGCTGCCATGGCGGTCCTGCATGGTGCGCAGCGACTCGTTGCCGGCGCGGGTGCGTCGGTCGAACAGGGTCGGCAGGATCGAGATCGGCAGCGGGCGGCGGCGCGAACGCTCGACCATCTCGCCGGTGCGGACCATGCCATCCAGGCCGTGCAGGGCCAGGGGCTCGGCCTGGGTCGGGATGATCAGGCGATCGGCGGCAGCCAGTGCGTTGATCATCAGCAGGCCGAGGGTGGGTGCGCAGTCCAGCAGGATGTAGTCGTGCTGGCCCTGGTGGCGCGCCAGCGCGTTCTGCAGGGCCAGGCCGAGGCCGGGCTGGTTGGCGCTGCGGCGTTCCAGCGTGGCCAGCGCCGACTGTGCGCAGACGTAGTCCAGGCCATGGATGTTGCTGGCATGGCACAGGCTGGACAGGTCCGCTGGCGGTGTGCCGAACAATTCCAGTACGCCGGCCGGCGGCGGGTCCACCGGCACGCCGAAGGCGCGGCTGAGCGAGGCATGCGGATCGAGGTCGATCAGCAGCACGCGATGGCCGAGCGCGGCCAGGCCGCGGCCGAGGGCGAGGGTGGTGGTGGTCTTGCCGACTCCGCCCTTCTGGTTGGCGACTGCCCAGATGCGCATCGGATTACTCCTTCATTGCCGGGGGAGCGGCGGCGCCGACGCGGCTGCCAGCCGGCACCGGCGGCAACTTCACCGGTGCGATGGGGGAGGTGGGGGCGCTGGCCGGAGTTGCGTCGGCCTGTTCGGTGACGGTGCTGTCGGTGGCGCCGGTGGCTGCGTTCAGGCGTTGGCCGAGCGGATCCACCGAGTGCGACGTGTCGGCCAGGATGATGACCATCACCCGGCGGTTGCGGTTGCGGCCCTGCGCGCTGTCGTTCTCTTCGCGCGGGCGGAACTGGCCATAGCCGACCATCGCCAGCCGCGACGGCTGCACGCCCTGGTCGGCGAACAGGTGCACTACGCTGGCTGCGCGCCCGGCCGACAGTTCCCAGTTCGACGGGAAAGTGGCGGTGGCGATCGGCACGTTGTCGGTGTGGCCTTCCACGCGCACGCTGTTGGGCACGTCGCGCAGCACCTCGGCCAGGCTGGCCAGGGTCTGCCGCGCATGCACGTCCAGCGCGGCCGAGCCGGTGGGGAACAGGATGTCGCTGTTGATCTCGACTTCGATCCAAAGTTCGGTGCGGCGCACGCTGATCACGCCGCGGTCGATCAGCGGCGCCAGTGCGGCGGTGAGGCGATCGGCAATCGTGTTGAGCTGGCGCTCGGCACGGGCGATCTGCTCCTTGTTGTGCACCGACACCGGCATGCGCATCTGCGAGGCCATCGACGGCAGCAGGGTCGGATCGTGCGAGGGCGCCGGCGCGGAGGGACCGATCTTGGTGCCGGACTTGATCACCGAGGGGCTGTCCCAGCCGCCGCCCTGCACCTGCTTGTTGCCCACCTGCACCGGGTTGATGGTGCGCGGTGCGCCACCGAAGGCATCGGTCAGCGCGTCGGCCATGATCCGGTACTTGCCCTCGTTCACCGAGGAGATCGCGTACATGACCACGAAGAAGGCGAGCAGCAGCGTCATCAGGTCGGCATAGGGGATCGCCCATGCTTCGTGGTTGGCGTGCTCTTCGTGGTGCTTGCGGCGGGCCATGTCAGTGCAGGAAGCCGGAGAGGTTGGTTTCGATGTTGCGCGGGTTCTCGCCCTGGGCGATCGAGATCAGGCCTTCGATGACCATCTCGCGGTCGCGCGTGTTGTGCGAGATCACACTCTTGAGCTTGGCGGCGATCGGCAGGAACAGCAGGTTGGCCGAAGCGATGCCGTAGATGGTGGCGGTGAACGCGGCGGCGATGCCGTGGCCGAGCTTGCTCGGGTCGGCCAGGTTCTTCATCACCGCGATCAGGCCCAGCACGGCGCCGATGATGCCGAGCGTCGGTGCATAGATGCCCATCGCCTCGAACACCTTGGCGCCGGCCTGGTCCTGGTGCTCCTGGCTGCCCAGTTCGATTTCCAGCATGTGCCGCATGGATTCGGGCTCGACGCCGTCCACCAGCAGCTGCAGGCCCTTGCGCAGGAACGGGTCCTGCTGTGCTTCCACCTGCGATTCCAGGCCCAGCAGGCCCTGGCGGCGGGCGATGTTGCTCCACTCGACGATCTGCTGGATCAGCTCGCGGCGGTCGCTGTGCGGTGGACGCACGACCCAGCGCACGATGCTGAACGCGTGCTTGAACACCGCCGGCGAGGTATGCAGCAGGATCGCGGCGACGGTGCCGACGATGACGATCACGAACGCCGCAGGCGACCACAGCGACGCCAGGCCGGCGCCCTTGAGGATGCTGCCGCCCACCAGCGAGGCCAGGGCGAGAAAGAGTCCAATGAGGCTGAGTCTATCCATGGATCCGGTATCGGCTTGTATGAATGGGACTTGAGACACCGGTACGGGCTACTGGTGCGACTTCACAGTTTTACGGGTTCAGCAAGCGGGTCAGTCGTGCGGGCTGCGCAGGCCGTCCACATCCAGGATAAGCGCCATGCGACCATCGCCGATCAGGGTTGCACCGGCGTAACCGCGCAGGCCGCGCAGGGCTTTCGGCAGTGGCTTGATGACCACTTCCTCGCGCCCGCGGACCTGGTCCACGACCAGACCGAAGCGCGCTTCGCCGGCCTGCAGCACCACGATGGTCAGCAGGGTCGAGGCGGCGGGCGTCACATCCAGCCACTGGCGCAGATCCACCAGTGGCAGCGTGTGCGAACGGCGGTCGAGCACGGCGCGGCCATCGAACCAGCCCAGCGAGGTGCGCGGTGCGTGCAGCACTTCCATCACGCGCGCCAGCGGCAGCGCATAGACGTCTTCGCCGGCCTGCACCAGCAGGGTCGGCAGGATCGCCAGGGTGAGCGGCACGCGGATCAGGAAGCGGCTGCCGCGGCCCAGCTCCGACTGGATCTGGATCTGGCCACTCAGTTCGCGGATGCGCGACTGCACCACGTCCATGCCAACGCCGCGGCCGGAGATATCCGTGACCTGCTGCTTGGTCGAGAAGCCGGGCAGGAACACCAGGTGCAGGCACTCCTCGCTGCTCAGGCGGGCGGCGGCCTCCGGATCGATCAGGCCCTTCTCGCGTGCCTTCGCGCGCAGCTTCTCCGGATCGATGCCGGCGCCATCGTCCTGCACTTCGATGCTGACGTAGTCGCCTTCCTGCTGGGCCGACAGGCGTACATGGCCCATCCGCGGCTTGCCCTGTGCTTCGCGCAGGTCGGGCATTTCCACGCCATGGTCGATGGCGTTGCGGACCAGGTGCACCAGCGGGTCGGCCAGCGCTTCGACCAGGTTGCGGTCGAGCTCGGTCTCGGCGCCGATCAGCTCCAGGTCCACTTCCTTCTTCAGCGAGCGGGCAACGTCTCGGGCGACCTTGGGGAAGCGCGAGAAGACCTTGCCTACCGGCTGCATGCGGGTACGCATCACCGCCGACTGCAGGCGCGCGGTGGCGATGTCCAGGGTGGACACGGCGCGGTCCAGTTCCTCGTCGCGCAGGCGCGCACGCAGGGTCTTGAGCCGGTTGCGTGACAGCACCAGTTCGCCGATCAGATTGACGATCGCGTCCAGGCGCTTGGTGTCCACGCGCACGGTGTGTTCGGCTTCGGCCAGCGGCTTGGCGGCCGGCTTGGTCGCCGCTGCAGGTGCCGGTGCGGCCGGTGCGGCCAGTGGGCGTGGTGCCGCGATCGGTGCGGGCGCTGCCGCAGCGATGGGCTTGGCGCCGGGTGCGGCGCCACCGTGCAGCTGGTCGAGCAGGGCTTCGAACTCGTCTTCGCTGATCAGGCCGTCGTCGGCCTTCTTTGCTGGCGCCACCGCAGTCGGTGCGTTGCCGCCGTGCAGCTGGTCGAGCAGGGCCTCGAACTCGTCGTCGGTGATCAGGTCGCTGCCACCCGCAGCGGGAGCTGCTGCGGCGGCGGGTGCAGCCACGGCACCGCCATGCATGTCGAACTGGGCGATCAGCTCCGGCGGCGCATAGCCCGGCTCGGTGCCGGAGGAAACTGCATCCAGCATCGCTTGCAGGTAGTCCAGCGATTGCTGGGCGGCATCGAAGTGATGGGCCTGCAGCACGGCCTGGCCCGCGCGCGCGATGCCCAGCGCTTCTTCGGCGGCGTGGCACAACTCGACCATGGCGGTGACGCCGAGGAAGCCGGCGCCGCCCTTGAGCGTGTGGTAGCCCCGGAACACCGCGTTGAGTTGCTCGGTGTCCTGTGGTGCCTGCTCCAGCGACACCAGCTGTTCGCCCAGGCGATCCAGGATTTCCTGCGCCTCGATGATGAAATCGGCAGTGATGTCGTCGGATACGGCGCTCATGCTTACAGCCCCAGGTCCGACAGCAGGTCGTCGGCGTCGTTCTGCGAGACCGCGTGGCGGTCCAGTCCCTTCAGTGCCGGCCCGGCCAGTTCCGGATCGGTGCGATGCTGTTCCGGCGGCAGGCCGAGCGCGCCGAAGCCCTCATGCACACGGCGGACGATGCCGACCACGCGACGGATGATCTGCCCCGTCAGGTCCTGGTAGCTCTGGGTCAGGGCGATCTCGGTGAGGTTGTGGCGGATGCGCTCGAGCTGTGCATCCTGGCCCGGCTGCAGGCCTTCGGCGCGCAACTGTTCGGTCAGGCTGCGGCATTCCTCGGCCAGGTCCAGGGTGCGGTGCGTCGCCTGTTCGGTCATCGCCACCACGTGGTCCAGGCGTGCGCAGGCATCGTCCAGTTCGCCGGCCTCGCTGGGTACGGTCGGCAGTTCACCCAGGGCCTGCCCGAGCTCGCGGGCCAGCCGCGAGAGGCCGCTCATCATCGGCTGCGTGCGCAGCGCGACCAGTCCGTCGATGCGTTGCCGCCAGGCGGTTTCGTCACCGGACTCCAGTGCGTCCAGTGCTTCCTGCAGGCGCAGGGCGAGGGCATTCTTGTCGACCGTGGTATCCATCAGGCACTGGCCGCCAGGCGTTCGAAGATCTTGCCGAGCTTCTCTTCCAGCGTCTGCGCGGTGAACGGCTTGATGATGTAGCCGTTCACGCCGTTCTGGGCCGCTTCGATGATCTGCTCGCGCTTGGCTTCGGCGGTGACCATCAGCACCGGCAGGGTCTTCAGCTTGGCGTCGGCACGGATCGCCTTGAGCAGCTCGATGCCGGTCATTACCGGCATGTTCCAGTCGGTGACCACGAAATCGAACGGCTGGCTCTGCAGCAGCGACAGCGCGGCATGCCCGTCCTCGGCTTCGGCGGTGTTGGTGAAGCCCAGATCGCCCAGCAGGTTCTTGACGATGCGACGCATGGTCGAGAAGTCGTCGACGATCAGGATGCGCATGTTCTTGTTCAAAGCAGAGTTCCTTTGTTGTTCATTCCGGGCGGCCGGGGGCAGCTGCCTCGGGGATGTTCATTCTTCGAGGCCGGCGTCGACGGCCTCGAATACCTTCAGCCGGCCGCGCAGGCGCAGCACGGCCTGGCCGTGGATCTGGCAGACCCGCGACTCGCTCACGCCGAGCACCGCGCCGATCTCCTTCAGGTTGAGTTCCTGCTCGTAGTAGAGCGAGAGCACCAGCTGTTCGCGCTCGGGCAGATGGCCGATGGCCTTGCCCAGCTCGCGGCCGAACTCGCTGCGCTCCAGCACCTGCTGCGGGGTCGGGCCACCCTGTGCGACCGTGTCCAGCTCGCCCTGGTCCTCAATGCGCGACTCCAGGCTCAGCACCTGGCCACGCGCGGCGTCTTCCATCAGGCGCAGATATTCGGGCAGTGGCATCTCCATCGCGGCGGCCACTTCGGTGGCGCTGGCGGCGCGTCCGCTGCTCTGTTCCAGGCGGCGGATGGTGGCGGCAGCATCGCGTGCACGGCGGTGCACCGAGCGCGGCACCCAGTCGCCACGGCGGATCTCGTCGATCATCGAGCCACGGATACGGATCGAGGCATAGGTCTCGAACGAGGCGCCCTGGTCGGCGTCGTAGCTGCGCGAAGCCTCGATCAGGCCCATCATGCCAGCCTGGATCAGGTCGTCGACTTCGACGCTGGCCGGCAGGCGCGCGGCCAGATGGTGGGCGATGCGCCGCACCAGGTCCGAGTGCTGGGCGATGACGTCGTTGGCCGCCGAGCGCTGGACTTCCCTGTACTGGGCCGCGCCTTTCATGCCGCCACCCCGCGCTGCTTGAGGATGCGTTCGAGGAAGAACTCGACGCCGCCGCGTGGTTCGGTCGGCGCCTGCCAGCGGGCCGTGCGGCGCGCGATCTCGGTGATCGCCAGTGCGGACGGGCTGGACGGGTAGGCCTTCACCACCGGCTGCTGGCGCTGCACCGACAGGCGCAGCCAGTCATCCTGCGGCACGCAGCCCAGGTAGTTCAGCGAGACATCGGCGAGGAACTTCTCGCAGACGCGGGTCAGCTTCTCGTACAGCACGCGGCCCTCATTGGGGTCGCGCACCATGTTGGCCACCACCTGGATGCGGTCCACGCCCCGTTCACGCGAGAGCACCTTGATCAGCGCGTAGGCGTCGGTGATTGAAGCCGGCTCGTCACAGACCACGACCACGGTGTCCTGCGCGGCCTGGCAGAAGGTCAGCACGCCGTCGGTGATGCCCGCGGCGGTGTCCACCACCATGATGTCCAGCTCGCGCTCCAGCTCGGAGAACACGTTGACCAGGCCGACGTGCTCGGCCGGGGCCAGCTCGGCCATGTGCCGGCGGCCGGACGCGGCCGGGACCACCAGCACGCCGTTCGGGCCTTCGACGATGACATCGTCCAGCGAGCAGCGGCCGGCAACCAGGTCGGCCAGCGTAAAGGTGGGATTCAAGCCCAGGATCACGTCGATGTTGGCCAGGCCGAGGTCGGCGTCCAGCAGCAGCGTGCGCTTGCCCATGCCGGCCAGCGCCACGGCCAGGTTGGCCGACACGTTGGTCTTGCCCACGCCGCCCTTGCCGCCGGTCACGGCGATGGTGCGCACAGGGCCGAGCGGCTCGCTGCGGGTGGCCGACAGCGGGAAGGTCTTGGTCAGCTTGGCGTACTCACGCGACGGCATGGTTCAACTCCGGGTTGCAGGGCATATCGGCCGCTCGGCGCAAATCTTCAAGGCGAAGTACGAGATTGGCCGCACTGGCCCGGTGCAGGTCGTCCGGAACGTCCTGGCCATCGGTCACCCAGGTGATCGGCAGGGCATGGTCCACGGCCACCGACAGGGCGTTGCCGAAGCGGCCGGTTTCGTCCAGCTTGCTCAGCACCAGGCCCTGCAGGTTGGCGGCACCGAAGCGGCGGACCACCTCGTCCATGTCGCCGAAGCTGGTGTTGGCCGGCAGCACCAGCAGGGTGCGCACCTGGCGGGCGGCGCGCAGCCACTGCAGCTGGGCGGCCAGCGCGCGGTCGCGCGGGCCCAGCCCGGCGGTGTCGATCAGTACCAGCTTGTAGTCCTTCAGGCGTTCCAGCAGCTGGTCCAGGTCGGTGCCGCTGTTGGCCTCGTGGACGGCGATGCCGAGCTGCCTGCCATAGCCATACAGCTGCTCGCGGGCGCCGATGCGGGTGGTGTCGGTGGTGACCAGGGCGACGTCACGCGGCGCGTGCTTCTCGGCGAAGCGCGAGGCCAGCTTGGCGATGGTGGTGGTCTTGCCGGCGCCGGTCGGGCCTACCAGCGCGATCACGCCGCCTTCCTCCAGCGGGTCGACCGGGGCGATCGGCAGCTTGCGCGAGATCAGCCCCAGCATCAGGCCGCGGCCTCGGTGCGCCTCGGTCTCCAGCGGAATCTGCATGGCGACGTCGCGGGCCAGGCCAGCATCGAAGCCGTACTCGTCCATCAGGTCCAGCGCGGTGGCGCGCACCGGGCAGCCGCGCAGGCGCTCGTCGGTGAAGCGGTTCATTTCGCGCTCGATCACCTGGCGCATGCCGGCCACTTCCTGGCGCAGCTGGCGGATCTCGGCGTCGTCCTGGGCGACCACGGTCAGGACCGGGGCTGGGGCGAGCGTCGGCGTCGGCGCGGTTTCGACGGTGGCATCGGCCAGCGCCGGTTCGCTTGCGGCGACCTCCGGCTGCGTTTCGGCCAGGGCTGCGGTCGGCAGCGGCGGCGGCTGCACGGCCGGGGCCGCGCTTTCGTGATGCGCCTCGTGCGGCGGGTCGATCTGGAAGCGGGCGCGGTTGGCCGGCGTGGCGCTGGCGGGTGCCGGTGCGACGATGGCTTCGGCGAACGGAGCGAAGATCTGGTCCGGCAGCGCCGGCTCATTGACGGCGGCGCGTGCCAGCGTGGCGGCGAAGCCGGTGCTGCCGCGGGTCGGCACGATCTCGTCGGCGCTGTCCAGGGTGCGGCCGGTAGCGCCCACTGCTGCACGGGCGAGGGCGGCCACCGCCGAGGTGGTCGCGGCAATCGGTTCCGGTGCCGGGGTGCTGCTGCGGCGGCGGGTGACGGCGGCGATCACCGCGTCGGCGGCGGTGCGCGGCTTGGGTGCCGGCGGCGGTGCGATGTCACGGCGCGAGGCTTCCAGCGCACGCTGCACCGCGCTCTCGTCGTAGTTGGCGGCGGCGACGATCTCGATGCCTTCCTCGATCCGGCGGTTGGACAGGATCACGGCGTCAGGACCATGTTCCTTGCGCACCAGGTTCATGGCCGAGCGCATGTCGGCGGCGACGAATCGTTTGATTTTCATGCTGTGGTCACGGGGCGAAGACGGCGGGGTGGCGGTCGGGGAACTCGGGTGGTCGGTGGTCTGCACGGGGCGGGTTCCCCTTGGTGTCTGTCAGTTGCGTTGGTTCGAAAGTGGTGTCTGTTTTCTGGCGCATCGGCGGGCGGGCGTCAGCTGATCGTTCCGACCAGCTTCAGGCGCTTGTCCTCCGGCACCTCGCTGTAGGCCAGGACCGACAGCGACGGAACGCTGTGGCGGACCAGGCGGGCCAGCGCGGCGCGCACCGGGCCAGGTACCAGCACGACCGCGGGCTCGTTGCGGGCTTCCTGCTTGCTGACACATTCGGCCAGGCTCTGGTGCAGTCGCTCAGCGAGTCCGGGTTCCAGCGCGGCGCCGTTGCCCTGCGTGGACTCCTGCAAGACACGTTCCAATTGCGGGTTGAGGGTGAACACCGGCAGCTCCGCCGACATTCCGGCGATCTCCTGCACGATGAAGCGGCCCAGTGCGGTGCGCACTGCGGCGGTCAGCACGGCCGGGTCCTGGCTGGCGGGCGCATGTTCGACCAGCGCTTCGGCGATCTTGCGCAGCTGGCGGATCGGAATGCGCTCCACCAACAGGTTCTGCAGCACGCGCACCACCGCCGACAGCGGCAGCGCCTTGGGCGTCAGATCTTCGACGAGCTTGGGCGCGCTCTTGGCCAGGTTGGCCAGCAGGTGCTGCACTTCTTCGTGGCCGAGCAGTTCCGGCGCGTGTTCGCGGATCAAGTGCGACAGATGGGTGGCGACCACGGTGGCCGGGTCGACCACCGTGTAGCCCAGCGTTTCGGCCTGGGCGCGCTGGTGCGGCTGGATCCAGGTGGCATCCAGGCCGAACGCGGGATCCTTGCCGGCAATGCCCTCCAGTGCGCCGAGTGCGCTGCCTGGATCCAGGGCCAGCTCGCGGTCGGGGTGGATCTCGGCGGTGGCCACCGGTACGCCGTGCACCAGCACGCGGTAGCCGTTGGCGGGCAATTCCAGGTTGTCGCGGATGTGCACCGACGGGATCAGGAAGCCGACATCCTGGGTCAGCTTGCGACGCACGCCCTTGATGCGCGCCATCAGTTCGCCGTCCTGGTTGCTGTCCACCAGCGGAATCAGCCGATAGCCGACCTCCAGGCCCAGCGGATCGACCGGGCGCAGTTCGTCCCAGCTCAGTTCGGCGGTGGGGGCCGCGGCGGCCGGGCGGCCGAGCGCAGTGAGCGCGGCGGCATCGGTGCCACTGCCTGTCGCATCGGCAGCCGGTGCCTTGGTCTTGCGATACAGCTTCCAGGCGATGAAGCCGAGGATCGAGGCCAGCGTCAGGAAAGCGACGTTGGGCATGCCCGGCACCAGGCCCACCAGGCCGATGATGCCGGCGGTGATCGCCAGCGCCCGGTACTGGCCGAACACCTGCCCGGTCATGGCCTGGGCCATGTCCTGCGAGCGCGAGGCGCGGGTGACCAGCATCGCCACCGCGCTGGAGACCAGCAGCGCCGGCAGCTGTGCCACCAGGCCGTCACCGATCGACAGCAGGGTATAGGTGGCGGCGGCTTCGCCGAACGGCATGCCATGCTGCAGCACGCCCACGGCCAGGCCGCCGAGCATGTTGATGAACAGGATCAGGATGCCGGCGATGGCGTCGCCGCGGATGAACTTGCTGGCACCGTCCATCGCACCGTAGAAGTCGGCTTCCTCGCGGACTTCCTCGCGGCGCAGCTTGGCTTCTTCACGCGTCAGCAAACCGGCGTTGAGGTCGGCGTCGATCGCCATCTGCTTGCCGGGCATCGCGTCCAGGATGAAGCGCGCGGTCACTTCCGAGACGCGGCCGGCGCCCTTGGTGATGACCACGAAGTTGATGATGGTCAGGATCGCGAACACCACGATGCCGACCGCGTAGTTGCCGCCGATCACGAATTCACCGAAGGCGGCGATGACCTTGCCTGCGGCATCGTGCCCGTTCTGGCCATTGAGCAGGATCACGCGGGTGGAGGCCACGTTCAGCGCCAGCCGCAGCATGGTCGTGATCAACAGCACGATCGGGAAGATGGTGAAATCCAGCGGGCGCTTCACGTAGACCACCGCCAGCAGCACCATCAGCGAGATGGCGATGTTGAAGGTGAACAGCGCATCGAGGACAGGCGCGGCCAGCGGCACCACGACCATGGCCAGCAGGGCCAGCACGATCAGCGGCGCGCCAAGGCCCTGGCGGATCATTTCCAGGGCGCGGCGGGTGTTGAATCCGGTGGCGGGCTGGGCGCTCACGGGCGGCCTCCCTTGCCGAATTCATCCACCTGGATGTGCGGGGCGTCCGGCATCGGGCCAGTGCGCCAGGCGCGCAGCTGGTAGACGTAGGACAGGACCTGGGCGACGGCCGAATACAGTCTCACGGGAATTTCCTTTCCGAGTTGGCCTTCCCGATACAAGGCGCGTGCCAAAGGCGGGGCGGAGACGATCGCGACCTTGTTGCCGTCGGCCACTTCACGGATGCGCAGGGCGGTCTCGTCCACGCCCAGCGCGACCACGGTGGGGGCGTTCATGGCGCCGCCTTCGTACTTCAGGGCCACCGCGTAATGGGTGGGGTTGACCACCACCACGTCGGCGGTGGGCACCGCTTCCATCATCCGGCGGTTGGCCATCTGCTGCTGCAGCTGGCGGATGCGGCCCTTCACCTCGGGGCTGCCTTCGCTTTCCTTCATTTCCCGGCGCAGCTCTTCACGCGTCATCTTCAGCTTGCGCATCCAGTTCCAGCGCTGGTACGGGGCATCGATGGCGGCCAGCACCAGCATGGCGCCGGCGGTGGCCAGCAGCAGGCGCAGGGTGAAGCCGAGGCCGTCGGTGATGGCGGTCTCCAGCGGGTGGTGGATCAGCCCGCGCAGGGTGTCAAAGCCGGTCCAGACCACCAGGCCGGCGGCCACACCGACGAAGGCCACGCGCAGCAGCGACTTGGTGAACTCGGCAATCGCCTCGGGGCCATACAGGCGCTTGAGCCCGCTCATCGGGTTCATGCGGTTGATGTCAGGCAGCAACGCCTTCTGCGACCAGCGCAGGCCGCCCATCACCAGCGGGGCGACGAAGCTGGCCAGCAGGCAGACCAGCACCAGCGGTGCGATCACCAGCATGAACTGCAACAGCAGGTCGCCGAAGTGGCCGAACAGTTCCTTCGGGTTCTGCCGCAGGCTCTGTTCCGGGCTGAGCGCCTGCTTCATCCAGGCCGTGGCGCCACGGCCGATCGAGCCGCTCATGGCCATCACTGCCAGCACACCGGCGCCGAACACGGCGGCGGTGCCGAGTTCGCGCGAGCGCGGCAGGTTGCCCTGTTCACGGGCGTCGCGCAGGCGTTTTTCGGTCGGTTGTTCGGTCTTTTCGCCGGCGGATTCGTTCTCGGACATCACGGGCACTGCGGCTGGGGTTGCCCAGGTGCGTGCAAGAACTGTGCCGCTATCCGTCAGCCGCGAACGGCAGCACTGTGTGTCTGCTCCTGCTCATTCTGGCGTTCGCAGTGCTGTATGCGCTGCCGCGCTATCGCATCCAGAGGGTGAGGAAGATCGTTCAACTGCTGCTGTACAGGGGGCAGCTAGCAGCTACATGAGGCATGATGCCAAGACACGCAGAGAGAAGGGCGGTGCTGAATGGGTTGCAGGATGGGATATCGCAGCAATGAGCTTTGACATAGTCGTTTTGAAGCTGGAAGACCTCGGTGAAGAAGACCTCTCCAATGTCGAGGCTGTGCAGGACATCGGATGTCCCCAGGCCATAATTGCATCATTGGAGTTGGTGTTCCCCGGATGTGTCCAAGGTGCATTCTCGGATGGTGAGCGCTACTCGCTCGAGTCCGCTCTGAATGGAGACCCGGTGAGCTCCATACACCTTACTCTTCGATTCGGTCGAGCATGGTCTGAGGCAGCCAATTCTGAGTTCATGGCCCTGCTTTCAACACTTTGCCAGCGGTTGCAGTCAGTCGCGTTTGCCGTCTCCGACAACTCGAGGATTACCCCTCCCTGCTGAAGCGGACGATCTTGCTCGCGACAACGGCATGGGAGGCCAGGGCTCGTTGAGCATCGGGTGACTGGCAGGAGGAAGCATCCCCAAGATGAAGCTGGATGGCTTGCCGGCACGTCAGCGTTCGACCTGGCCGCTCCAGGGATGACGCAAATGGCAACGTCGACGTTACCGTGAATTTCGTATTCCTGCAGAAGAGTCCAGAACTCTTGCAGACAACCAACGCACCCTCCGACCATCAGGTCGGTGCGCCGAGCGCATCTCAGCAGGCCATCACCTGTTGCATCGCCAGGTGGATTCAGCGTCCCCCACCTTCGGGCGCTTTGAAGCCGGTGCTCAGCTCGATCCGCGGCCGGGGCAGGTCGTGCAGCTGCATGAAGCGCGCCGCGTCGACCGGGCGGCCGAGCAGGTAGCCCTGCAGGAAATCGCAGCCCAGGCGCTCCAGGTAGGCGCGCTGGGCAGCGGTCTCCACGCCTTCGGCGACGATGTCCATGTCCAGGGCATGGCCCAGCGCCACGATCGCCGAGACGATCACCACGTCCTCCGCACTGTGTTCCAGGTCACGCACGAACGCGTGGTCGATCTTGATCTCCGTGGCGGGCAGCCGCTTCAGGTACAGCAGGCTGGAATAGCCGGTTCCGAAATCATCGATGGAGATGCCCACGCCCAGCGCCGACAGCGCCTGCAGCAGGCGAAGGCTGGTATCGGTATCGCGCATGACCGTGCTTTCGGTGATCTCCAGCACCAGGTGGCGCGGGGCAATGCCATAGCGTTCGATCACTTCACGCACATCCTGCAGCAGGTGTGGCGAACTGAACTGCACCGGCGACAGGTTCACCGACATCGACCAGCCTTCATGCCCGGCGTCGCGCCAGCGCCGCAGCTGCTGGCAGGCCTGGTCCAGTGCCCAGCGACCGATCTCGTTGATCGCGCCGCTGCGTTCGGCCAGGCGGATGAAGCGGTCCGGTGGGATCAGTCCGTGCTCCGGGTGTTTCCAGCGGATCAGCGCTTCGGCACCGGCCACCTTCTGGGTGGCCACGCGGATCTTCGGCTGATAGTGCAGGAACAGCTGCTCGCTGCCGATCGCACGGCGCAGGTCGGCCAGCAGCCGGAACTGCTGCTCGGCACTGTCGTTCATCCAGTCGGCGAACAGCACGAAGGCGTTGCGTCCGGATTCCTTGGCCTGGTACATCGCCGCGTCGGCGAAGGCCATCAGTTGGCGCTCGCTGGCAGCGTGGTCGGGGCAGATCGCCACGCCGATGCTGGCGGTCACTTGAAGTTCGTTGTCCGGCAGCAACGGGCCGCTGCCCACCGCCTGCAGGATGCGCCGGGCGAGGGTGGGCAGGTCCTCGTCGTGCTCGATGCGCACCACCAGCACGAATTCGTCGCCGCCCAGACGGGCCAGCATATCGTTGGGCCGGAGCAGCTGGCGGGTACGCTCGGCCACCGCCACCAGCAGTGCGTCGCCGGCCTGATGGCCGTAGGCATCATTGACCTGCTTGAATCCATCCAGGTCCATGAACATCACCGCGAAACGGCTGCCGCCCTGTTCGGCTTCGGCCAGCGCCTGCACGATGCGCCGCTGCAGCAGCAGGCGGTTCGGCAGGCGGGTCAGCGGGTCGTGCAGCGCGGCCTGGGTCAACTCCTGCTGGGCATCGGTCAACGAGGTGCTCAGCATCGAGTTGCGAAGCCGCAGCAGCTGCGCCTCCACACGCTGGTCCAGCCACGAGACCACCAGCACCACCGCCAGGATCGCAACCGTCAACACCACCACCAGCATCGCCAGCCACTCGCTCTGCAGGCCATCACCGACCGCGGCGCCGCAGATGCTGCCTTCCGGGAAACGCGCGGCGGCCATACCGGTGTAGTGCATGCCGACGATGGCGAGGCCGAGCAGGCCGGCGGCCGCCAACCGGTCACCGACGCGGGTGCGCTGCGCGCGCAGGCGGAACGCCACGTACAGCGCGGTCCACGAAGCGGCCACCGCCACCACCAGGGAGAGCAGCAGCCAGCCCGGGTCGTAGTCGATCCCGGGCTGCATGCGCATCGCTGCCATGCCGACGTAGTGCATGCCGGCAATGCCGGTGCCCATCAGCAGGGCACCACCGGCCAATCGAGGATGGGGCAGGGTACGCAGTGAGACCAGCCACAGTGCGAACACCGACGAGGCGATCGCCAGGGCCAGCGAGAGCAGGGTGATGGGCAGGTCGTAGCCCAGTGCAATGGGCAGATCGAAGGCCAGCATGCCGATGAAGTGCATCGACCAGACACCCAGGCCCATGGCGAATCCGCCCCCCAGGCGCCACCACCAGGCGGCTGCCCTGCCCGGGGCGGTGACCGTGCGCCCGGCCATGGCCAGCGCCGTGTACGACGCCATCACGGCGACCAGCAGTGAGATCGCCACCAGCCACGGGTTGTACGTGCCTACCAGCATTCGTCAGTCTCCCGGACCTGCCTGTCGACGGAAACCACGGTGGGGCATGCATGAGGCAGGCCGACGCAGGGCGCCGGCCAGGTGCGGCATCCCCCCGGTTGCCGCGCATTCACTCTAACGCGCGGACCCGGTGGAAGGGCAAGCAGTAAAACGTGAAATTGCGCCCGTGTAGAGCCGAGCCCATGCTCGGCTGCCGCTCCTGCC
>NZ_KV791437.1:30502-42936 GCF_001807895.1 Stenotrophomonas sp. HMSC10F07 | reverse complement strand
ATCGAGCCCCCATGGATGGGTTTACGGCGTGTCCCGCGACCCCATCCCGCCCTGACCAATCACATGAATCGCACTTCGCGACCACGCCACGAAGGGCTGCGCCGTTGGCGGGAATCCCCCGTGGATTCGTTAGCTGAAAGTTAAAGATCCGTAAGCATTCTGCTGCGATCCCGCAGTCATCTGCATGCAACCGATCGTCATTAGCCTTCGTGACGTTCCAGTCAGGTTCGACGCGGTAAGCTCTTCCTTGATGAGCTCGCAGCATCGCTCATCGAGCGCAGTACGCAGTAGCAATTTGGAGGAATACATCACATGGCAATCGTTCTTTATGTCGGTGGTAGCAAGGATGGCGAGAAGGGCGTGGTGCCCTACGGCTTCAGCAAATCCCGCGCCGACACCGCGCTGGGGCCGGAGTTCTACACGGAGCGGTTCATGGAACTGCAGGGTGTCGGCAAGGTCCGCCTGATGGCCCTGGAAGGCATGCGTGACGACATCGTCATGCAGCGCGCCGCTCGCCACTATCGCTGACCGACGCAACACGCGGCAGGGCGCGCCCACCATCGCGCGCCCGCGCCGCCATCCCAGCCCCGGGCCAGTCCGAGCCCGCTCTTTGCCAGGATGCCGGCGTCCAATCCGGCTTCGCCGCTGAACCTCGCCCCCTGTCAATGCCTTGTCCGGCTCCGTCGCGGATTGCCAGAATGGGGGCTTCCCGAAACGCGGCACAGACCTGAAGCAATGCACGACGCCAAGAACGCCCAGAGCGCGCTCGCCCAGCAGATCGCCCAGACCATCGCCGACGAGATCGGTGCCCAGTCCGCCCAGGTACGCGCCGCAGTCGGCCTGCTCGACGAAGGCGCCAGCGTTCCGTTCATCGCGCGCTACCGCAAGGAAGTGACCGGTGGCCTGGACGACACCCAGCTGCGCAACCTGGAAACCCGGCTGACCTACCTGCGCGAGCTGGAGGACCGCCGTGCGGCGGTGCTGGCCAGCATCGGCGAGCAGGGCAAGCTCAGTGACGAGCTGCGCAATGACATCCTGGCCGCCGATACCAAGAGCCGGCTGGAAGACCTGTACCTGCCGTATAAGTCCAAGCGCCGCACCCGTGCGCAGATCGCCCGCGAGGCCGGCCTGGAGCCGTTGGCCGATGGCCTGCTGGCCGACCCGACGCAGGACCCGCAGGCGTTCGCGGCCACCTTCGTCGACGCCGACAAGGGCGTGGCCGACACCAAGGCCGCGTTGGAAGGCGCGCGCGCCATCCTGATGGAGCGCTGGGGCGAAGACGCCGCGCTGGTCGGTGAACTGCGCACCTGGCTGGGCGAGACCGGGGTGATCCGTGCCCGCGTCGCCGAGGGCAAGGAAACCGAGGGCGCCAAGTACCGCGACTACTTCGAGCATGCCGAGGCGCTGGCGAAGATTCCGTCGCATCGCTTGCTGGCACTGTTCCGTGCGCGCCGCGAGGAGATCCTGTTCCTGGAACTGGACCCGGGCAGCGATGCCGAGGCTGGCCATCAGTACGCCGAAGGACGCGTGGCGCGCAAGGCCGGCATCGCCGACCAGGGCCGCGCCGCCGACCGCTGGCTGCTGGATGCGTGCCGGCTGACCTGGCGCGCCAAGCTGCACACCCATCTGCTGCTGGACCTGTTCAACCAGGCCCGCGAAAAGGCCGAAGCCGAAGCCATCGCGGTGTTCGGCGACAACCTGAAGGACCTGTTGCTGGCGGCACCCGCCGGCCCGAAGACCGTGCTCGGACTGGACCCGGGCATCCGCACCGGCTGCAAGATCGCCGTGGTCGATGCTACCGGCAAGCTGGTCGCCACCGACACCATCTACCCGCACGAGCCGCGTCGCCAGTGGGAGCAGTCGCTGCAGACGATCAAGCAGCTGTGCGCCAAGCACAACGTGGAACTGATCGCGATCGGCAACGGCACCGCCAGCCGCGAAACCGACAAGCTGGCTGGTGAAGCGATCAAGGCCGCTGCCAACCCGAAGCTGCAGAAGGTAGTGGTCAGCGAGGCCGGGGCGTCGGTGTATTCGGCGTCCGAGTTCGCGGCCAGGGAGTTCCCGGGGCTGGACGTGTCGCTACGTGGGGCGGTGTCGATCGCCCGCCGCCTGCAGGACCCGCTGGCCGAACTGGTGAAGATCGAACCCAAGGCGATCGGTGTCGGCCAGTACCAGCACGATGTGGACCAGTACCGCCTGGCGCGCGCGCTGGATGCCCGCGTGGAGGACTGCGTGAACGCGGTGGGCGTGTACGTGAACACCGCTTCGGCTGCACTGTTGTCGCGGGTGTCTGGCCTGTCGGCCACGGTGGCCGAGAACATCGTGCGCCACCGTGATGCGAACGGCCCGTTCAAGCGCCGCAAGGACCTGCTGAAGGTCGCGCGCCTGGGCGAGAAGACCTTTGAACAGTGCGCGGGCTTCCTGCGCATTGCCGACGGTGATGAGCCGCTGGATGCTTCGGCGGTACACCCGGAAGCCTACCCGGTGGTCGAGCGCATCGTGGCCAGCACCGCGCGCCCGATCAAGGCGCTGATCGGTGATGGCAGCTTCCTGCGCGGCCTGAAGGCCGAGCAGTTCACCGATGCCACCTTCGGCGTGCCGACCGTGCGTGACATCCTCAAGGAACTGGAGAAGCCGGGCCGAGACCCACGTCCCGAGTTCAAGGCGGCACGCTTCGCCGAGGGCGTCGAGGACATCAAGGACCTGCGCGAGGGCATGGTGCTCGAGGGTGTGGTCAGCAACGTGGCGGCCTTCGGTGCCTTCGTCGATATCGGTGTGCACCAGGACGGCCTGATCCACATCTCGGCGCTTTCCGATACGTTCGTGAAGGACCCGCGCGACGTGGTCAAGGCCGGTGATATCGTCAAGGTGAAGGTGCTGGAGGTGGACGTGGCGCGCAAGCGCATCGCCCTGACCCGGCGCCTGGACGATACCCCCGGGCAAGCGACCAGCCGCCCGGGCCAGCGTGATGAGCGCGGCCATGGGCAGGGGCCGCGCCGCGATGCAGGCGGCCAGAACCGCGGGCCGAACCGGGGTCAAGGCAATGGCAGCCGTCCCGCCGCGTCGGCGCCGCCGGCCAACAACGCCCTGGCCGAGGCCTTCGCCCGCGCCAAGCGCAGTTGAGGACCGCGTTCCCCGTCACACTTGATTCGTGGCGGGGGACTTGTCGATTTTCCCCGTGATTGCGCACACTTGCGCTTGAGGGGAGGCGTCCGGCCACCCCGCTGTTGCTGGGGAGGGCCATGACGCCAGCACGACCCGCCATCTTCGTTGCAGGCCGCAGCGTTCCGCTGCGGTCGGCGCCTGCCCGTGCCGGCAGGGGACCGGATTGATGCCGGGCCAGGGCACCCACGGCAATGGACTGCTGGAGCGCCGCCTGCAGGAGCTGGCAGAAGAGCGTCGCCGCCTGGCGATGATCATCGACGGTACCGCCGCGGGAACCTGGGAATGGAACGTGCAGACCGGCGAGATGCGGGTCAACGCGCGCTGGGCTGAGATCGTCGGTTACCGCCTGGAAGAGCTGCAACCCATCTGCCAGAAGACGTTCCTGAAGCTGGTCCATCCCGATGACATCGTGCTGTCCGATGCCGCGCTGGATGAGCATTTCGAAGGCCGCAGCGACAACTACGCCTGCCTGCTGCGCATGCGCCACAAGAACGGGCAGTGGATCTGGATCCAGGACCGCGGGCGGGTCTTCGAATGGGATGGGCAGGGCAAGCCGTTGTGGATGGCCGGCGCGCATGCTGACGTCACCGAGCTGCAGCAGGCGAGGCAGGACGCGGCCGAGACCCGGCAACGCCTGCAGGCCGTGGTCGATGCGTCCGATGAGGTAGCGGTGATCGCCACCGATACCGATGGCACCATCACCCTGTTCAACACGGGTGCGGAGCGCCTGCTGGGCTACAGCGCAGCGGAGGTGGTCGGCCAGCGCCGGCTCGATGCGTTCCACGATCCGGAGGAACTGAAAGCCTGGCTGGAGCCGCTGGCCGATGCCGAGGGCAACCGTCCCGACGTGTTCGAAGCGCTCAGTGCTCGCGCTGACGGGCAGACCTACTCGCGGCAGTGGACGTTGCTGCGCAAGGAGGGCCTGCCACGCCAGGTGCGCCTGTCGATCAGCCGCATGGAAGGTGCCGATGGCGCACGCATCGGCTACGTCGGCATGGCCATCGACATCACCGAGATCCTGCAGGCACGGGCTGAGGCGCGGCTGTCGGCGGAGAAGTTCGCCGGTGCATTCACGTCGGCGGCGTTGGGCATGGCGCTGGTGTCGCTGGAGGGGCGTTGGCTGGACGTCAATGATGCGCTGTGCCGGATCCTGGGTTACCCGCGCGAAGAGCTGCTGCAGGTCGACTTCCAGCGCCTGACCCATCCCGATGACCTGCAGACCGACCTGGCCCTGGTGCAGGACCTGCTGGCCGGACGGCGCAGCCATTACCACCTTGAAAAGCGCTATCTCGACCGCGACGGCCGCATCATCTGGGCGCGGCTGTCAGTGTCGCTGGTGCGCAGCGAGCATGGCCAGCCACTGCATTTCGTGTCGCAGATCCAGGACATCACCGCCCAGCGCAGCAGTGAGCAACGCCTGTTCGAGAGCGAACAGCGCAGCCGCATCACCCTGGATGCGGTCGCCGACCTGGTGCTCAGCGTCAACCTTGACGGCCGCATCGACTATGCCAACGCGGCCGCAGTACGCACCCTGGCCGGTGATGGCGCGCTGTCGCTGGCCGGGCACAGGGTGCAGGATGTGCTGGCGCTGACCACCGAGTACGCGCCCGGCTCGGTGCTGGATGTGCAGGTACTCCTGGACCCGGAAAGCAACGCGGTGGACCTGCATGCCGACCTGCTGCTGCGCCTGGGCACGGCAACGGTGCCGGTGGACCTGACGCGGGCCTGGCTGCGCGATGACGAAGGCCATGTGCGCGGCGCGGTGTGGGTGCTGCGCGACGACACCCAGCAGCGGGCGCGGCAGCGCGAAGCCCGCCACCTGGCCGAGATCGATCCACTCACCGAACTGAGCAACCGCCGCGGTTTCGAGGTGCACCTGCAGCAGGCGATCACCCGCGTCGAGCGCACCGGGCAGGCCGCCTCGCTGATGTACATCGATCTGGACCGCTTCAAGCCGGTCAACGACACCTGGGGCCACCTGGCCGGCGATGCCGTGCTGTGGGCGGTGGCCAGTGTGCTGCGACATGGTGTGCGTGATTCGGACGTGGTGGCGCGGCTGGGCGGCGACGAGTTCGCGGTGATCCTGTCCGGGTGTACGCCGCGTCGTGCCGCACGGATCGGCGGTGAGCTCCTGCAGACCCTGTCAGCGCTGTCCATTCCATGGGATCAGCACCGGCTGCGGGTCGGTGCCAGCATCGGCATCGCGCCCCTGGCGGGGGGCATGAGCGTGGACCAGGCAGTGGCCGCTGCCGATGCACAGTGCTACCGGGCCAAGGCGCTGGGGCGCAACAACGTGCAGGTGCAGGGCGAGCTGTCGGGGCTTCCAGGCGACGATGCCGATGCCGCCCAGGACTGATCTCAGCCTGTGAGAGGACGCGCGCGAATACTGCGCGCATCTCCACTCAAGCAGGTGAACCCATGAATGCCTGGAACCCGGTTGCGGTGCGCATGTTCATTCCGGCCCTGATCGGCTGGTGCCTGGCGCTGGCCACCTGCCTGCGCGCCGAACAGCTGCGCGGCGACCCGTACGCGCAGGCGTTGTTGCCCGTGCTGCAGCAAGGCGCGGTCGCGCTGCTGGTCCTGAGCCTGGCGTGCACGGTTGCAGCCTGCCTGTTGCTGTGGCGGCATGGTCGCAGCGTCGGCGGGCGTCTCGCTTCCGGCACTACACCCGTGCGGCGTCCATCAGCAGCACCCGGCACGGTGCGCGCTGGAACGCGTTGATCTGAGGCACCAGACGCTGGAAGTGCTCGCTGGCGCAATGGATATCCAGTGCGTCGCGGTCCGGCCATTGCTCGATGAAGACGAAATGCCCGGGGTCCCTCTGGTCGACGAACAGCTCATAGCCGAGGCAGAGCGGCTCTCGCTGCGTGCATGCGACCAGCTCGCGGTACAGGGGAAGCACGGTATCCACGGCATCGGGATGGATGAAATCCTCGGCGATCACTTTCAGCATGTCGGCACCTGCAGACGGGCCTTGCAGGATAGTGCCAGCGCATGGCCGGCACCTATCCTGGTCAACGCAATACTGCGTCCGTACTGACCAGCTGCACGTCGTGCATCTGATTGAGGTAGGCCTCGTAGTAGCCCTTGTGCGAGGCACCGACGATGGCCAGCATTCGGCTGCCAGGGTGCAGGCCCAGCACGTCGCGGATGTTGGCGACCATGCGCAGGTTGCGGGTTTCCCAGTAACCGACATACATCCGGCCGAACGCCTTGGAGGACGGCTCGACGAGCGTCGCGCCGAAGTCGCTCTGGTACGCGGCCATCGCTGCCGCCGGGCTGTTGTAGTCCCTATACAGCGCGATGACGCCGCCAGGCTTGTTCAGGTTGGCCACGAGGCGTGCATCTGCCTCCCGTCGCGCGCGCGAGTGCGTATTGTTCCAGGCACCGGTGATGGCCGCGCTGGCCGCCGCTTCATCCTCGGCGGGCGTGGGGGAATCGGCCGTATGGTCGTCCACGGCCCACAGCCGTTCATGCCCGAGGCGGGCGGCGACTTCGGCGGCGATCAGGTTGGTTTCATTGCGGCGAACCAGGCCTTTATCGAGGATCTCGACCAGGGCGGGGGTCAATCCATCACCGTCTTTGCGCTCGGACGCAGGCAGGCGCAGCCACTGCACCTGCGCCGAGCCGCGTTCGCCCGCTGCCAGGAACAATGCAGCGAGTCGACGACGCTGGGCGGGCGCCGGCTCGTCCGGCCATGTCGCAAGCAGGCGCTCGGCCTGGGCGTTCGCTGAAGGCACGTCCAGGCCGGTGGCAGCCTGCGCAGCGGTGGTGTCGAAGCAGTAGGTGGCCACGCTCTCGGCATAGCGTGCCGGGTAGCGGCGCATGAAATCACACTGCAGGCCTGACAGGTCTTCGGTGGCGATCAGCTCGGGCTTCCAGGTGACCAGTCGCTGCAGCAACGGTTCAAGCAAGGCGGGCTGGAAGGACTTGGGCAGGCCGGACAGGTGGGCGGTGCCCAGTACCAGTACCTCGTTCGGTCGCCCTGCAGGCGGCCCCTTCAGCTGGTCCGGCTGGAAGGCGGGCCGATAGGTGGCATCGGCAGCGAGGGCGCCGGTACTGCACAGGCCCAGGATCAAGAGGCTGGCCAAGCGTGGGAACATGCGATCTCCGTGTCAGTGAGCGTCCTGCGGTTCGCTGCATGCTGGCCATTTTCACCTGCCATGGAATCGCCCGTTGGTCATGCAAACCTTTTGGGCTTGAACTGCATCGGCGTGCCGGGCAAGGCTATGCCCAGTGACGGCGGCAACGCGCGATATGTTCCGTGACGACACCCCGTGCCCCGCCGAGCGTGAGCAGAATGTGAAGTACATCGCGATTGTCTAGCGCGCCCCCTGCAGCCGCATCTGAAGTTGCGACGGACGTCGCGTAATCCGGCTAAAGCCACCGATCCCCTCGCCGATACTCCCTCTGGATCCCGCTCCAGTCACCCGCCGCAGGACCCCAGGCCGTCCCCGATGGGCGGCCCGCGCTGTGTGTTCCGCCGCTCCCAGATGCCGATCGCACCCGCAGCAGACGTTCGTGGCAGTCGCTCGAGAGGTGCCGGTTGGCACCTGTAGTCCCTGGCACCTGAAGTTGCCGCCGGGCATCCCGCCCGTCGGGTCGCAACCGCTTACCGGACACCGAGGATCAGACAATGCTCATTCCAGGCTTCACGGCGGGCGCGCAGGCGCCGGCCGAGCTGCATACCCGTTGGTCGCCGTGGCGTGCCCTGCTGGGCGCGCTGGCTCCCCAGCACCGCACCGGCGCCGAGGCCGTGTCCGATGGCCGTGCCGAGCTGGAAGCCCAGGTCGCGGCGCTGCACCGGGTCCAGGCGGTCATCGAGTTCGCCCTCGATGGCACCATCCTGCAGGCCAATGACAACTTCCTGCAGGCGATGGGCTACCGGCTGGAGGAGATCCAGGGAAAGCATCATTCCCTGTTCGTCGATCCCGAGCAGGCGCGCAGCGCCGAGTACCGCGAGTTCTGGGCGCGGCTGGGGCGTGGCGAATATGACGCTGGCCAGTACCGGCGCTTCGGCAAGGGCCAGCGCGAGATCTGGATCCAGGCCTCGTACAACCCGGTGCTGGACCGGCAGGGGCGGCCTTACAAGGTGGTCAAGTTCGCCACCGACATCACTGCGCAGAAGCTGCAGGCAGCCGACTCGGCCGGGCAGCTGGCGGCGATCGACAAGTCGCAGGCGGTGATCGAGTTCGGCATGGACGGCCGCATCCTTTCGGCCAACGACAACTTCCTGGCCGCCACCGGCTACAGCCTGGACGACGTGCGTGGCCAGCACCACTCGCTGTTCGTCGAGCCCGAGTATCGTGGCAGTGCCGAGTATCGCCAGTTCTGGGAGAAGCTCGGCCGTGGCGAATACGATGCCGGCCAGTACCGGCGCCTCGGCAAGGGCGGGCGCGAGGTCTGGATCCAGGCGTCCTACAACCCGATCCTGGATCTCAACGGAAAGCCGTTCAAGGTGGTCAAGTACGCCACCGACATCACCGCGCAGGTGCATGAGAACCAGGCCATGCAACGTGCCGTGGCGCAGACCCGTGAAGTGGTGGCGGCCGCGAAGGAGGGCGACCTGACCCGGCGCGTTGCCACTGCCGACAAGAACGGGCCGATCGCCGAGCTGTGCGAGGGCGTGAATTCGTTGGTGGAGGCGATGGCCGCGATCATCGCCCAGATCAAGTTCGCCGCCGACACCATCGTCGTCGGTGCCACCGAGATTGCGCAGGGCAACAGCGATCTGTCGCAGCGCACCGAGCAGCAGGCCGCGTCGCTGGAGGAGACCGCGGTGTCGATGAAGGGCCTGGCCGAGACCGTGCAGCGCACCGCGACCAACGCACGGCAGGCCAGTCAGCTGGCCGGTGGTGCTGCTGATGTCGCTGCCCGCGGTGGCAACGTGGTGCACGAAGTGGTCGAGACCATGGCCGTGATCAACGCGTCCTCGCGGCGCATCGTCGACATCATCGGCGTGATCGACGGCATTGCTTTCCAGACCAACATCCTTGCGTTGAACGCGGCGGTGGAAGCAGCGCGTGCCGGCGAACACGGGCGTGGCTTCGCCGTGGTCGCCACCGAGATCCGCGAACTGTCGCAGCGCTCGGCCAGTGCCGCGAAGGAGATCAAGCAGCTGATCGATGCGTCGGTGGCCAATGTCGGCGCCGGTACCGCGCAGGTTGAGAGCGCCGGACGCACCATGGACGAGATCGTGGTCAATGTGCGCCGTGTCAGTGATCTGATGTCCGAGATCAGCACTGCCGCGCAGCAGCAGAGCGACGACATCCAGCAGATGAACCATGCCGTCGATCTGATCGACCAGGGCACCCAGCAGAACGCCGCGCTGGTCGAGGAAGCCTCGGCCGCAGCGCGCAGCATGGAAGAGCAGTCGGCGCAGCTGCTGCAGACGGTGGCCAGCTTCCGGGTGCAGGGCGGGGCCGGGCACCTGCACGGTGGGGCGGTGCTGCGCGCGGTCTAGGCGCGCCGATTGGCGTGTTGTTCCCCGGCCTTGTGGGGCGGCCTGCTCATGCGCAGCCTGCCAGGCTACGCCGATGCTGATGGTCACATGGGCCTCAGCGGCGGGCAGCGCGGCGGCTTCCACGGCGGCGCGCAGGCGCTCGCAGGGCGGCGATGAATTCCTCGCCGCCGTCGCGGGCCAGCAGGTCATCACCGCGTTGCGGGCAGCCGTCGAGGATCGCGGCAACCGCCTGCAGGTTGTTGGCGTCCCAGCGCCCGGCGCTGATCGGATGCGTCAGGCAGATGGCGGGCGATCTGCAGCGCCATCGCCCGTTCGGAAACGTCGCCCCAGCTGGTGTGCTCGATCACGCCTGGCAGCGAGAAGTAGTGGGACCGGGCGACGGCGTCGGACGCCCGCAGGAGCGGCAGCCGCGCGGGCAGGGCATGCTGGGCATGCTTGCCAGTGTCGGGCGCTCGGACCCGGGAAATGCAAAAGGCCAGGTCATGGACCTGGCCTTTGATGCAGTGGTGCCGGTGAAAGGACTCGAACCTTCATGGGGTCACCCCCGGCTGATTTTGAGTCAGCTGCGTATACCATTCCGCCACACCGGCAGGCAGCGTGCGAGTGTAACCGAGGTCGGCAGGCGATGCATAGTAGGAGGGCCTATGAGGGCGGTTCCTGTCGGCATTGGCCCCTTGATAGCTATACTCCCAGCGTGCAATTGCCTCCAGGAGCGGTAGCCGATGACAGTGTTGCAGGACCTGAGGGTGCTGGTGGTCGAGAACGACGAAATGAGTGCGGCCCTGCTGCAGATGCAGCTGGTGCATGCCGGAGCGGTCGTGGTTGGCCTCGCAGCGAGTGTGTCCGAGGCCCTGCGGCTGCTGGAGCAGAGCACTCCTGATGTGGCCCTGCTGGATTACCGCCTGGCCCGCAACGAGACCAGTGAACCGGTGGCTGCAGCGCTTTCGGCACGTGGCATTCCGTTCGTGCTGGCCACCGGAATGCTGGCCGAGCAGCTGCCAGCACCGATGTTGGCCGGCCTGTTGCTGGTCAAGCCCTACCTGTCGGCCGATCTGTCACGCGCGCTGGCGCGTGCGGTGGGCCGCTCCGGCGTCAAGGCCTGAGCAGTCCGCCGCGCGCTGGCAGGGGTCTGCTGCCGAGGCCTGAATACTCAGGCCTGCGATGTGTGGCGGCAACCCCTGATCCAGGAACCCCGCCCAGGCGGGGTTTTTCAATTGCGTCCGGCGCTCAGACCGCTTCCTCGTACACGTAACGGATCTCCTCGCGGTCGTCGAGGATGCGGTACTGGCGCGCCAGGTCATCCGGTTCGGGGTTGAGCCAGGCGTCGAGGTGTTCCTTGCGGATCGGTACCACGCCGCGGTCATGCCCGGCAGCGGCGACGTCGCTGGGCGGTGCGTCGGTGATCGTGGCAAACGACAGCAGGCGGCCTTCCGGTCCTTCCCATTCTGCCCAGAGGCAGGCCAGCAGCAGGTCGCGGGGCGGATCGGGACGGAATTCGAGTACCACGTCCTGTTCCTTTTCGTCGGCGCCGAGGGTGCGGCCGGCGATGGCGTGGCGGGGCACGTGCTCGTAGAACGCCTGTACCACCACCACGCCATGGCGCAGTCCGAACGCACCCCGCCAGTAACCTTCCAGGCTGTCGCGCCGCGCATTGTAGGTGCCGGGGTAAAGCACGTCGTTGCGCGCCGGCTTGTCCGGCAGCCGGCACTGGTAGCGCATCGGCTTGATCACGCGCTGGCCGTTCTCGCTGACCATCACCGGTGCGTAGGTGCCGGGGAAAATGCGGTTGTCACGCGGCAGCAGCTGCACCCGATGCAGGTCTTCCAGCCGGGCCTGTGCGCGCTCGATGCGGTTGCCGGCCACGCGCAGGTCGTTGCGCGCCTTCTGCGTGGGCCGGGTGGCCAGCGTGGCATGGGCAATATCGCGTCGTTCGCGTTGCCGGGCCAGTTCGGCCTCCAGTGCCTGTTGCTCCTGCGCATGCCATTGCTGGATCTTCGCCACGATGTCCCGCCCCTGTTCGGTACGCGCACCGGCGAATCCGTCATCCATCGCCTTCGGGGTCTTCGGCCGCTTCTTGCCCGGATCGTGTGCGTACAGCTCGGCGAAGTCCTCCAGCGACAGGATGGCGCCGAACTCGCGTACCAGCTTGGCGTAGTCAGCGCGGATCAGGGCGGAATAGCACATGGGACTCTTTGGGCCTGGGTCGCAGCGGCTGCGACGTGGATGCGGCAGGATAGCCCGACCCATCCGGAGATGCCGCATGAATGGTTCCATCACCTGCCAGTTCCGCGAAGCCGTACCCACGGTCGAGGACTACTGCCAGTTGCGCGTGCTCGCAGGCCTCAGCGCCAAGTCCCGCGAAGCAGCCGCCCGCGCGCTGCCCAATACGTTGTTCGGCGTGTGCGCTTACCAGGGTGCAGAACTTGTGGCGATGGGCCGTATCGTCGGCGATGGCGGCTGCCACCTGCAGGTCTGTGATATCGCGGTGCTGCCGCGTTTGCAGGGGCAGGGCCTGGGCAAGGAAGTGATGCGGCGGCTGGACGGCTGGATGCAGGCCAACCTGCCGCCGTCGGCGTACGTCAGCCTGCTGGCCGATGGCGAGGCGCATCGGCTGTATGCACAGTTTGGTTTCGCACCGACTGCACCGGCATCGATCGGGATGTATCGGCGGTTCTGAGCCGTGGGCGGGGTGAAGCCATCTACGCGCAGGGCGGTTTGATGGCAGATCGCGGGCAAAGAAAAACCCCGGCCGAAGCCGGGGTTTTCAAGAATTGGCGTCCCCACGGGGATTCGAACCCCGGTCGCC
>NZ_KV791437.1:29865-30482 GCF_001807895.1 Stenotrophomonas sp. HMSC10F07 | reverse complement strand
ATGCAGGCGCTCTCCCAGCTGAGCTATGGCCCCATGAAACTCTGGATATCTGCCAGGAGCAGAGTCCGTTTTGAAACTGGCGTCCCCACGGGGATTCGAACCCCGGTCGCCACCGTGAAAGGGTGATGTCCTAGGCCTCTAGACGATGGGGACGCACGAAAAACTTCAAGTTGTAGAACTTTCGACGGCCTAATGTCGAAAGTGGTGGAGCCAAGCGGGATCGAACCGCTGACCTCCTGCATGCCATGCAGGCGCTCTCCCAGCTGAGCTATGGCCCCGTGTTACCGAGCCGCCTATCATACCTGCGTGTTCACGTTTGTGGAAGCTTTTTTCGAACTTTTTTCGTCCCGGTTCAACCTTCGCCACCAAGGGCAGGGGAACCGCAACGCCACAACCTGAATGCCGGTAGGCGGTGAACAAAAAAGACCCGGTTATCGGCCGGGTCCTCGTTGTTCGTGATGAGTGGCGTCCCCACGGGGATTCGAACCCCGGTCGCCACCGTGAAAGGGTGATGTCCTAGGCCTCTAGACGATGGGGACGCACGAAAACTTCAAGTTGTAGATCCTTCGACGGCCTAATGTCGAAGTGGTGGAGCCAAGCGGGATCGAACCGCTGAC
>NZ_KV791437.1:3714-29845 GCF_001807895.1 Stenotrophomonas sp. HMSC10F07 | reverse complement strand
ATGCAGGCGCTCTCCCAGCTGAGCTATGGCCCCACGTCGCTGAGGAGCGAAATAATAGCCTTGCCCCAGAGGGTTGGCAAGCATTTGTTGCACTTTTCTTCACGTGCGTTGCGAGGGGGGCGACGATCGCACGTACTCAGTCGGCGCCGTCGGTCAGCGCCGCCAGGATCGGGCACTGATCCAGGGTGCCGTGGCCGGGGCAGGCGTCGACCAGCTGCGAGAGCGCGCTGTGCATGCGTTGCAGTTCAGCCATGCGCTGCGCGATGTCCTGTAGGCGGGCCTGTGCCGCGTCGCGCACGCTGCCCATGTCCTGCGGGTGGCGATCACTGAGTGCCAGCAGTTCGGCGATTTGTTCCAGGCTGAAGCCCAGTGTCTTGGCGCGGCGGATGAAGCGCAGCCGGCGCAGGTCCTGCTCACCGAAGATGCGGTAGCCCCCGGCCGAGCGTGCCGCGGTGGGCAGCAACTGCTGGCGCTCGTAGTAGCGCACGGTATCGATCGGTACGCCGGCCTGGCGCGCCAGTTGACCAATGTTCATGGCGGATTCCTGCGGATGCTGCCGGTCATTCTGAAGCCTTGAGTGCGGTCCAGGGTCAAGCTCCCGCCGCTGACGGCGCATTCAGCGCACTTTGCAACTTTCTTCATAGCCCCGCCGTCGTGGCAGTTCCTACCCTGCGCCTGAACCGGCCGCTGGATGGCCCGCAACGAACCGAGGAGATGCTCTGTGGAAGGATTCAGGAACGAAGGATTCGTAGAGGTCGCGGTGGTCGAGTACCCGGGAGGGGACCCGTCGGCCGCCTCTGTGCTGACCGAAATGGCACATGTCGCCAACCGGCTTGCCCAGCAGCAGCGTCGCCCGTTCAAGCGTGTCCTGGTAACCCGCTGGGTCGTGCCAGCCAGCCAGACCGGCGTGCATCGCATTGCCGGCGCGGAGATGCTCGAGGCGGACATTCCCGCCGTGATCGCCGTGCCTGGCCAGATCAGTCAAGGCGTCTGCCTGCGCGCCGATGAGGTCCTGCTGGATTGGCTGCGCGCGCATTACGATGGCGGCAGTCTGCTGGCAGCTGCCAGCGATGGTGTCAGCATGCTGGCACGCGCGGGTCTGCTTGCCGGGCGCACCGTCAGTGGGCCGGACCTCGGGCGCCATCCGGGCCTGCAGGGGCAGTCGGCCAGCTGGGTGCCCAGTGAGCGCGCGCTGGTCGACGACGGTGATCTGCTGACAGTGGCCGGTTCCCAGGCCTGGCGCTTCCTCGCCCTGCGGCTGCTGTACCGGCTGCACGGCCAGGGCGTAGCGAGTTCCGTGGCGCAGCAGTTGGGGATCACGGTGCCCGCGGCGATCCAGCAGGATCTGGAGCGTTTCAGTGCCAACTTCGCCCACGGTGATCGCGACGTACTGAAGGCGCAACGCTGGCTGCATACCACCGCTGCGCGTGGGGCCACGCTCGGAGCGATCTGCGAGGTTTCCGGACTGGAGCCACGGACTCTGCAGCGGCGCTTCCTGAAGGCCACCGGCCTGCGTCCGATCGAGTATTGCCAGCGGTTGCGTATCGCCAAGGCGCAGACATTGCTGCAACAGGGGGCGGGTATCGATGAAGTGGCCTGGGGTGTGGGCTATGCAGACCAGAGCGCATTCCGCCGCCTGTTCCTGCGCATTGTTGGAATGACGCCGGCCAACTATCGGCGGCAGGTCAACAGCAAACGGCGCGAACGGCCGCTGTTGTCGTCGGTGGCGGGCAGCCTGCGCGGGCTGCAACCGGCGCCTGGCATGCAGATGCCGCGCAGCGCGGCCTGAAGCCTGCGGTGGGCGTCGCACTTGCAACCTGGGCGCGACGCTTTGACCATGCAGGCAACGAGATGATGGGACAGGTGGGTTGATGTCGAGTGTTGGACCGGTGCCGATGCCGGTGGTGCTGATCCTGATGTGCGTGCTGCTGGCCATGGCGGTGGCCCACCTGTGGCCGCGGCCGAAGGACGGGATGGCAGTGCCTTCCGGGGCCAGCCTGGTCCTGGACATGTTGCTGATCGGCCTGCTGTGTGGACGCATCAGCTTCGTGGCCTTGAACTTCGCGCTCTACCGTGAGGCCCCCTGGAGCATCCTGCAGATCGCCGACGGTGGGTATCACCTTGCAGTCGTGCTGGTTGCGGGCCTGGCGTGGGGCATCTGGCGGCTGCGGTTGTGGCGCGCGTTACGTGCGCCGGTGTTGGCGGGGGCGCTGGTGGGTGTGGTGCTGTGGGCGGCGGGCAGCCACCTGCTGGCAACATGGCAGGAGCAGCGGATGCCGCTGCCGGCGGTACAGGTGGCCGATCTGCAGGGGCGCAGGATCGATCTGCAGCAGTTCCGTGGCAAACCGGTGGTGCTGAATCTCTGGGCCAGCTGGTGTGGTCCCTGCCGTCGCGAGATGCCGGTACTGGCATCCGCACAGCAGACCCACACTGACGTGCAGTTCGTGTTCCTCAACCAGGGGGAAACCCAGGACGAAGTGAAGGGTTTCATCGCATCCGAACAGCTCTGGCTGGGCAACGTATTGCTGGACGATACCGCGTCGGCGTCAACCGTGCTGGGTGTACAGGCCTATCCGTCGACGCTGTTCTTCGACGCCGAAGGCCGCCTGCGTGAACTGCACCTTGGCGAACTGACGGCGGCGGGTCTTGAACACAAACTGCGCCGGCTGCGGTAGCCTGCGCGGGCATCTCACTACGGAGTTCCCATGTTGTCGACTTCCCTGCGCATCGCTCCGGCGGTGCTGTTGCTGCCGGTCATGCTGGCATTGGCCGCCTGCAGCCAGGCCCAGACCCCGCCGGGCAAGGCGGCCGCGCCGGCAGCGAGCGCTCAGGCCCCAGCGGCCAAGGGCGAGCGCCCCGCAGTGCTGAAAGGCATCGAGAAGCACGGTTTTGAAGTCGTTGCCGAGTTCGATGCACCGGGTGGCCTGCGTGGATTCGCTGGCGTGGTGGGCGGGCAACAGCCGGCCGCAGCCTATGTCACCGCCGACGGCAAGCATGTGCTGGTAGGCAGCCTGTTCGATGCCGAGGGCAACGACGTGGCCGCCGAGGCGGTGGAGAAGCTGGTCGCAGCACCGATGTCGGCCAAGATGTGGACCAAGCTGGAGGCCAGTGCCTGGGTGCGTGACGGCAAGGCCGATGCGCCGCGCGTGGTCTATACCTTCAGTGATGCCAACTGCCCGTACTGCCACAAGTTCTGGGAAGCGGCGCGTCCGTGGGTCGACGCCGGCAAGGTGCAGTTGCGCCACATCATGGTCGGCGTGATTCGCGAGGACAGCCCGGCCAAGGCTGCGGCCATCCTGTCTGCGCGTGACCCGAGTGCGGCCTTGCTGGAGAACGAACACCAGTTCGACCGTGGTGGCATCAAGGCCCTGCCGAGCATCAGCCGCGAGATCGCCGCCAAGCTCGACGCCAACCAGGTGCTGATGATTGAAATGGGCTTCCAGGGCACGCCGGGCATCCTGTTCCAGGATGCACAGGGCCAGGTGCAGCGTCGCGCCGGCCTGCCACAGGGCGCTGACCTGCAGACGGTGCTGGGCCCGCGCTGATCGGCACCCATGTCGTGATGCGACACCACAGGCCCGCATGGCAGCATGCGGGCCTGTTGCGTTTCGTCACTTGTGCGGGTGATGCAGGCTGCGCACCACCTGTTCGTCGTCACGTCTGAATCGTGACTGACATCAAGCATCGCGCCTTGATTCCAATCAAGGCCAAAAACGACAGGCGGACTAGCCTGTGACGCATGGAATACAGCGTCAACGCGCCAGGGATGCCGCGCCTGACACGCCCTGAACCGGGGCAGTCGGCACAGCCATTCACGACGTTCTCACTCCCTGGTTGTTACCCAGACTGCTGCGGTCGCCACCTCTCCGGCAGTGCGGCCCTGATGGCGTCGATATCGGTACGGGCAGGGCAGTGTCATCGTCCTGTTGCCTGCCACGCGCAGGCTGGCCGGTGTCGTCGACGCAGTACCCGCATTTCCAGCAACGGCAACGCAACGTCGGAGCTGCGCCTGCGCGCGCGCCGTCAGTGCGCTGCGAATGTTCGTCCAGGGAGGATGCAATGCGCTTTGCGGTACTGAGTCTGGCCTGCCTGACCGCGCTGGCGGTCACGCCCGCATATGCGCAGCAGAATGGCCAGGAGGATGCGCACGCATTGCGCCAGGAAATCGCTGCCATGCGGCAGGCACTGGAGGGCATGCAGAAGCGCCTGGATCAGCTCGAACAACGCGAGGGCGCTGTCGCGGCCGCTGCGCAGGTAGCAGCGCCGGTGACACCACCTGGCAGCAGCGCCAACCTGCTGCATCCCACCCAGGTGCCGGGTGTGGCGCAACCGGTGCTGCCGCAGCGCGAATCGGTGGCCGATCCCTCAACGGCGGCCTCGCGTCCCGACAGCGCTGCTGGGCCGACCGACCCGGATCTGAAGGGGTTCTTTGCCATTCCAGGTACTGACACGGTGATCCGCATTGGCGGCTATGCCAAGCTCGATGCGATTGCCGATTCGCGCGCGGCCGGTGACGAGGATCAGTTCATCCCTTCGTCGATGCCGGTGGGCGGCAGCCATCGCGATGTTTCCAATTTCAACATCCACGCCAAGCAGACCCGCTTCAGCTTCGAGGCGCGGCGCCCGACCACGCACGGCAACCTGCGCTTCTACCTGGAGAACGACTTCTTCGGCAGCAGCGACGGCTACGCGTTCCGCCTGCGTCATGCCTATGGCCAGCTCGGCAATACCTATGCCGGTTATGGCTATTCCAGCTTCATGGACCCGGACAGCCTGCCCGACACGCTGGATTTCGCCGGGCCCGGCGGCGCGGGCTATCTGCTGGTGGCCGGCATCCACCACAGCTTCGCGATGGGCAAGGGCAACACCCTGACGCTGGCCGCCGAAGACCCCAAGACCGAACTGGCCGGTGCCAGTGATGAACGGGCCGCAGTGAACCGGCTGCCGGATGTGACCGTGACCGCACGCATGGAGCGTGACTGGGGCCATCTTCAGCTGGGCGCGGTGGCGCGCAGCCTGGCCTATGACGGCGAGGGAGAGCGCGACCGGCGCATGGCCGGCGGCCTGCAGTTCAGTGGCTCGGCATCGGTAGGCGAGCGCGATCTGTTGCTGTTCGGCGCGCTCGGCGGGCGCGGCCTCAGCCGCTACACCGCGGACCTGACCGGCTCCGGGCTGGACGCGGTGGTCGGTGCCGATGGCCATCTCGACGCGCTGGACCTGCACGGCGGCTTCGTCGGCTACACGCATTACTGGTCCGAGCTGTGGCGTTCGAACCTGATCTTCGGCCAGCTGACCCTGGAGCGGAACGCGGCACTCGCTGCTGACGCCTTCCGGCAGAGCCGATACGGCGTGTTCAACCTGATCTGGAGCCCGGCGCCGTCGTGGACGATGGGCATGGAGCTGCTGTACGGCCGCCTGGAACAGCAGGGCGGTGCGCGCGGCGACACGGTCCGGGTGCAGGGCAGCCTGCAATACAACTTCATCAAGTAAGCGCCAGCGGCGTTACGCCAGCGCAACCGTCCCCACGCCCGGCCGCACCGGGTTCATGCCAGTACAGGAGATTGTCATGGCAGAAGCAAAGAAAATCGGGGTGGTCGGAGCCACCTTCCTTGTCGCCGGCAACATGATGGGCTCAGGCGTGTTCCTGTTGCCGTCCAGCCTGGCCAAGATCGGTACCGCATCGATCTGGGGCTGGCTGATCACCACGGCCGGTGCGCTGTTGCTGGCCTTCGTATTCGCCAAGCTGGGCAAGCTGGCGCCGAAGGCGGGCGGTCCGTATGCCTATGCGCGTGACTGGTTCGGGCCTTACATGGGCTTCCAGACCAATACCATCTACTGGTTCGCCAACTGGATCGGCAACGTTGCCATCCCGATCGCCGCGGTGGGCTACTTCAGCTACTTCTTCCCGATCCTGTCCGAGCCGCTGGTGCGCTGCATCGCGGTGCTGATCCTGGTGTGGGCGCTGAGCTTTGCCAACGTGATCGGCCCGGCCTTCGTCAGCCGTGTGCAGACGGTCACCACCAGTTTCGCGCTGGTGCCGATCCTGGGCATCGCCATTTTCGGCTGGTTCTTCTTCGATGCCGACATTTTCAAGGGCGCCTACAACGTGTCCGGTGAGTCCAACTTCGGTGCGATCTCCAGTGCCGCGGCACTGACCCTGTGGGCCTTCATCGGTGTCGAATCGGCTTCGGTCACGGCTGGCGTGGTCGAGAACCCGGAGAAGAACGTGGCCCGTGCCACCCTGGCCGGTGTGTTCCTGGCTGCCATCGCCTACATCGCC
The DNA here is from genome assembly GCF_001807895.1 of Stenotrophomonas sp. HMSC10F07. Lineage (NCBI taxonomy): Bacteria > Pseudomonadati > Pseudomonadota > Gammaproteobacteria > Lysobacterales > Lysobacteraceae > Stenotrophomonas > Stenotrophomonas sp. HMSC10F07. The sequence continues at coordinate 23,565 of NZ_KV791437.1, read as the reverse complement.
AGTTCCTCAGTGATCATGGGCATGGTGCCCAATGGCGAGCTGCAGACCTCCGACGCACCGTTCGCTCTGGCGGCGGCCAAGGCGGTCGGTGGCTGGGGCGGCGCGCTGGTCAGCCTGTGCGCCTTCATCGGTGCCGCCGGCTCGCTGGGTGGCTGGATCCTGCTGACCGCGCAGAGTGCCAAGGCGGCCTCGGATGATGGCCTGTTCCCGAGCATCTTCAGCAAGACCAACAAGGACGACGTGCCAGTCAAGGGCGTGCTGATCGTGGCGGTGCTGATGACCCTGGCGGTGCTGGTGACGTCCACCTCGGAAACCGCGTCGGCCCAGTTCGACGTGATCACGTCGGCGGCCGTGGTGCTGACCCTGCTGCCCTACATCTACTCGTGCGTGGCCTGCTACTTCGTGGTCGAGCGTTCGCACACCCTGGTCCATACCGGTGCGTTCTGGACCCTCACCAGCCTGACCGTCGTGTACTGCCTGTGGGCGATCTACGGCTCGTCGGGAACCATCGTGCAGTACGCCTTCCTGTTCGTGCTGTTCATCACCGTGTTCTATCCATTCTTCAGCGAGGAGCGCCGCCAGCAGCGGCAGCGCGCCCGCGAGGCATCGGCCATCAGCGCCGGCGCCCAGCGTTCCTGAGTTCGACAAGGAGAATCAACGTGTACTTCAAGTCCCTGGACTACCCGGTCATTGTCATCGACAACGACTACGAGTCGCCGCGCATCGGCGGCATCCTGATCCGCGCCCTGGTGGAAGAGCTGCGCAGCAACGACCAGCGGGTGCTGTGCGGGCTGAACCTGGATGATGCGCGTGCCGGAGCCCGTACCTATGTGGCGGCCTCGGCGGTGCTGATCTCGATCGATGGCAGCGAAGAGGTGGATGGCGAGTTCCAGCGCCTCACCGCCTTCCTGCGCGAGCAGAGTGCGCGCCGCGCCAACCTGCCGGTGTTCCTGTACGGCGAGCGCCGCACCATCGAAAAGGTGCCGAGCAAGCTGCTCAAGTACATCCACGGCTTCATCTTCCTGTTTGAAGACACCAAGAGCTTCATCTCGCGGCAGGTGATGCGCGCGGCCGAAGACTACATGAAGAATCTCCTGCCGCCGTTCTTCAAGGCGCTGATCCATCATGCGGCAGAGTCGAACTACTCCTGGCATACGCCGGGCCATGCAGGCGGCGTGGCATTCACCAAGTCGCCGGTCGGCCGTGCGTTCCACCAGTTCTACGGTGAGAACACCCTGCGCAGCGATCTGTCGATCTCGGTACCGGAGCTGGGCTCACTGCTGGATCACACCGGCCCGATCAAGGATGCCGAGGAAGAGGCGGCGCGCAACTTCGGTGCCGACCATACCTTCTTCGTCACCAATGGCACCTCCACCGCCAACAAGATCGTCTGGCATGGCACGGTGGCCCGCGGCGACGTGGTGTTCGTCGACCGCAACTGCCACAAGTCGCTGCTGCACGCGCTGATCATGACCGGCGCGGTGCCGGTGTACTTCACCCCAAGCCGCAACGCACACGGCATCATCGGCCCGATCAGCCTGGATCAGTTCACACCGGAATCGCTGCAGCAGCGCATCGCCGCCAACCCGCTGGCCAGCCAGGCCTACAAGGCCGGTTCCAAGCCGCGCATTGCGGTGGTGACCAACTCGACCTACGACGGCCTGTGCTACAACGCCGAGAAGATCGCCGACGAAATCGGCAGCGCGGTCGACTTCCTGCACTTCGACGAAGCCTGGTACGCCTACGCCGCGTTCCATCCGTTCTATGAGAACCACTACGGCATGGCCAAGGGCAAGCCGCGCGAGCAGGATGCGATCATCTTCACCACGCATTCCACCCACAAGTTGCTGGCCGCGTTCTCGCAGGCGTCGATGATCCACGTACGCAACTCGGCGCAGCGCGACCTGGATGCCGAGCGCTTCAACGAGTCGTTCATGATGCACACCTCGACCAGCCCGCATTATGGGGTGATCGCGGCCTGTGACGTGGCCTCGAAAATGATGGAGGGCGAGGCCGGCCGTTCGCTGGTGCAGGAAATGCATGACGAGGCGATCGCCTTCCGCCGCGCGATGCTGCACGTGCGTGACGACCTCGGGCGCGACGACTGGTGGTTCAGTGTGTGGCAGCCGACCAAGGTCGAGCGCAGCCTGGACAAGGGCGATACGCCGGCTCCGCTGGTGGCCAAGCGCGAGGAGTGGTACCTGCAGCCGGACGCGCACTGGCACGGCTTCGAGAATCTGGTCGATGACTACGTGCTGATCGACCCGATCAAAGTGACCCTGCTGACCCCGGGCCTGGCGATGGACGGCAGCATGGGCAAGCTGGGCATTCCGGCGGCGGTGCTGAGCAAGTTCCTGTGGGGCCGCGGCATCACTGTGGAGAAGACCAACCTGTATTCGGTGCTGTTCCTGTTCTCGATGGGCATCACCAAGGGCAAGTGGAGCACGCTGGTCACCGAGCTGATGGCCTTCAAGGAGCTGTACGACTGCAACGCGCCGTTGAGCCAGGCATTGCCGACGCTGGCGGCGGACTATCCGATTGCCTACGCCGGCTGGGGACTGCGTGACCTGTGCGATGCATTGCACGCGTTCAACCAGGAATTCGAGGTCGCCAAGGTGATGCGCGAGATGTACGTGGATCTGCCGACGCCGGTGATGACCCCGGCCGATGCCTACAACCACCTGGTGAAGGGCGAGATCGAGCGGGTCGACATCGAGCAGCTCAGTGGTCGCGTCGCTGCGACCATGCTGGTGCCGTATCCGCCGGGCATTCCGACCATCATGCCGGGCGAGCGATTCGGCGACAGCGACGAGCCGATCATCCAGTCACTGCGTATTGCCCGTGAACAGAATGCGCGTTTCCCGGGCTTCGAGTCGGATGTGCACGGGCTCATCATCGAGCACGATGGCGATGTGACCTCGTACAGGGTGGAGGTGCTGAAGGCCTGACCGGGGACGGTCGGCCCTTCGGCGAGCGATGGATACCGCGCGCGAGCAACGCATCCTGAAGTTCTCCATCGGGGTGACCATCGCGGTGAGCGCGGTCGGCTTCATCGGTGGCCTGCTGGTGGGATCGCAGGCCATCCTGTTCGACGGCGTGTACAGCCTGGTCGACGTTGCCTTGACCCTGGTTTCGTTGTCGGTACTGCGGCTGGTGGCGCGGGAGCAGAGCCCGCGCTTCCAGTATGGCTATTGGCACCTGGAGCCGATGGTCGAAGCACTCGGTGGGGTGATCCTGTCGCTGGCCTGCGTGTACGCGCTGGCCAACGCGGTCATCGGCTTGACCACGGGCGGGCACGAAGTGAAATTCGGGCCCGCGCTGTGGTGGGCGGCGCTGCTGAGTGCCAGCAACCTGGCAATGGCGACGTTCGTCGCGCAGCGTGCGCGGCGCCTGCGCTCGGCGTTGTTGTGGCTGGATGTAAGAGGCTGGCTGCTGGGTGGATTGATGAGCCTGGCGGTGGTGCTGGCCTTCGTGCTGGCCCTTGTCCTGCATGGCGGCGAGTGGCACCACTGGGTCCCGTACCTGGATTCGATCGTGCTGGCGTTGATCAGCCTGGCGGTACTGCCAGTGCCGGCGCGCAGTGCATGGAAGGCCATGCGCGAAGTGCTGCAGGTGGCGCCGGATGACCTGGACCGGCGCGTGCAGCAGGTAATGCAGGCATTCGTGTCCGAGCGTGGCTATGCCGGTTTCACCAGCCACGTGGCGAAGATGGGGCGGATGCGCTTCATCGAGATCCATGTGCTGGCAGACCCCGGTACGCCATTGGGCTCGGTGGGCGAGGTCGATGCGATGCGCGATGAGATCGCCGTGCGGCTGGATGCGCGGGGCAGCACGTTCTGGTTGACCATCGATTTCACTGCGGATCCGGCGTGGACGTAGCCCTGCCTCTTTCGCGCCGGGGCCTTGCCCGGCCAGGTTCTGTTCGCCTGTAGAGCCGAGCCCATGCTCGGCTGCCGTTCGCATGGAACAGCCGAGCATGGGCCCGGCGATACAGCACGCTGCGATCGTTGCACACGGCGGACTGCTCTGTTGCGCCGGATGTGTTTGACCTGAACCTGGGTTGAGGTCGCAGACTGCGGCACAGTTCCACAACGCTTAGCGCAGGTAGTACTCCACCGGCACCACCAGTTCCTGTGGTGCCTTCAGTTCATCGGGAATGGGCGGCAGCGGCTGCGCGCGGCGGAAGGTCTGCAGTGCGGCGCCGTCAAGCATCGGCTGGCCACTGGACTGCTCCAACCGCAGGGCCAGCAGGCGTCCCTGGCGATCGATGCTGGCCCTGACCCAGGCAGTGCCCTGCTGGCGCCGTGAGCGGGCCGCAGCAGGGTAGTAGCGATAGCGCTCCAGCCGCGCCATCAGGCGGGCTTCCCACTGGTCGCTGGCGGCGCCGGCCTGGAAGTCCGCCGGTGGGGCGTCGGGAGCGGGCGGCGCGGCCGTGATCGATGCCGGTGCGGGACTTGCATCGGTCGCGGCCGCAGGCGGGGCGACCGGCAGGGCTTGCCGGCCAGCGCCACTGCGTTCGCTGGCGGCCACTTCGCCCTCGCGTGCGGCGGTGGGCTTCGGTGGAGGGGGCGACTTCGTGGGTTGGGATTCGCGCGCCTGCTGCGCCTGGCTGGGGGTGTCGGCCTGGCGTTCTTCCACTGGCTGCGGCGGCGTCGCCGGTGCCAGCAGGCGCAGGCTGATGCGCACGTCCTGCTCGGGCGGCGGCAGCAATGGCGGCGCGGCCACCCAGTGCACCAACAGCAGCAGGGGCAACAGGTGAAGCCCGATGCTGATGGCGATCGCCTGCCAGTGTTGGCCGCGCTCACTCATCGTCCAGCACCCATAGCAGGTCGGCGTCGGCCGCCTCGACGGATGCACCGACTTAAGCGAGCGCGATCACCAGCGCTGGTGTGCCCGCTGGCAGGTAGCCCGGCATGCCAGTACCGCGCAGTACATGCCAGCGACCGGCCACCAGCAGCGCGGGTGCCGCGGCTCAGGTTGTGGGCGACGCGGTACAGGTAGGCGCGGCCATTGCTCAGCAGGCCACTGGCGGCGATTCTGACGACGCGCAGCCAGGTCTCCTGGACGACATCATCGGCGTCGCTGCGTTGCGGGAGCTTACGGCGGACATGGGCGTGCAGCGGCTGGTAGTGGGCCGCGCACAGCTGCGCGACATCCTTCGGTTCGACAGGCGTGGACACGGGGCGGGCGACAACTGGGAAAGGGAACAGCCCGCGGCGGCAAGGGCAGCGGCTACACCTTACAGCAAAAGAGAAGCATTTGCATCCATGGACGCGAGGCGCGGCATGCGTGGCCGACTGCGAGGTCAGCGCGGACGAAAGTCGCAGTGGATCTGCAGGGCTTCGGTGGGGTTGTGATGCAGCTCGAAACCGCAGTGCTGGAGGCTGCGCTTCACCCGGGCGATCGCTTCGGCATGGCGGGCGGTGCGACGCTGCTGCCAGCGCGGCGGGGTGAACACGCCCAGTGGCAGCAGCCGCAGCCGCTTGCCGTGCAATACCACTGAGACATCGATATGACGGCCATCGATGTCGTGGCCGTTGGCGCCGAAGATGGCATCGACTTCATCATGGCGCTGCGGATAGCAGGCGCGGAACACCGCGATGCCGAGCCAACGCACGCCACGACGGAAGCCGCCGAGCCGGCTGTGGCTGGGTTCGAAGCCGCGCGTGACGAGCAGGCCCAGCCCGGCAGGCAGCAATGCCTGCGCGTCGAGCAAACGTTGCAGCACTTCTTCTTCCAGCTGGATACGGGTAGAGGGCCAGCGCGGAGCGATGAGCAGTCCGTGGTGGCTGCCGCGTTGCAGGGTCAGCATGGGTGAAGCTTCGCACGCGGGCGAACAGCCGGGGTAGTGCGGGCCGCTGGCCGGCAAATCTGTTGCCCGTCGGGTGCCGGCCAGCGGCCGGCACTACCGTGACGATCGTCAGAGGTCGCGGTACTGGATCTGCGAAGCCAGTACGCGCAGGCCATCGGCATTGCTGGACAGGATGCGCTCTTCGCCGATGCCTTTCTGCCGTTTCAGCTGGAAGCCCTGGTCTGCAGGCAGCTGTGCGGCGATGGCGTCCATGCGTTGCATGGCATCGGGGCCGCTGCAGTCGAAGTGGCCCCAGTAGGCGCCATCGCGGTGGATCTGCAATCGGTAGTTCATCGCGGTAGCTCCGGCAGGTCCTGCAGCCAATGGTCGAACATCGCGGTGGCGGCCGCGGCCAGTGGCGCGCCATAGCGACGCGCCTGCGTGCGCAGGTCGTTCGGATCGATGCCGGCCTGCGCCAGTTCCAGGGTGTGACCGATCAGCCAGCGCTCGAACTGGCGCGCGTCCAGCTCCGGATGGCATTGCAGTGCCAACGCATGGTTACCGATGGCAAAGGCCTGGTGGCGGCAGGCCGGCGTGCTGGCCAGGCGGCGTGCACCCGTTGGGAGTTCGAATGCCTCGCCATGCCAATGCAGTACCGGAATGCCCTGCAGGGCCTGCAGTGGCGAGCGCTGACCGTCATCGGTGAGCAGCAGTGGCGCAAAGCCGATCTCCTTGCCACCACTGGCGGCGACGTCGGCACCGAGTGCACGCGCCATCAGCTGCGCGCCCAGGCAGATGCCCAGCGTGGGCCGCTGCTGCTGCAAACGCCCTTGCAACAGCGCGATGCTATCGTTGAGGAACGGGTAAACATCAACATCGTTGACGCTGATCGGGCCACCCAGCACCACCAGCAGGTCAGCCGCTTCGGCCGGATCGAGTGCATCTACACCCGCCTGCAGCACCTGCAGCTGCCAGCTCTGGGCCAGCAGCAACGGTTGCAGGGTGCCAAGGTCCTCGAAGGCAACGTGTTGCAGGACAACCGCGTGCTTCATGCCGGGGCTCCATTGCTGGGCCAGTAGAAACTGTCCGGGGTGGCGCGTGCGCCGAAGATGGCCTGGCCGACACGGACCACGGTGGCGCCTTCCTCGATGGCCACTTCGAAGTCGCCGGACATGCCCATCGACAGCTGCGACAGGTCGATGCCGGGTGGGGCGGTACGCTGCAGCTGGTCGCGCAGTTCGCGCAGGCGCACGAAGCACGCGCGCACACGTTCGACTTCGGGAGTGAAGATGGCCAGAGTCATCAGGCCACGCACGCGTAGCCGGTCGAAGACTGGCAGCTGCTGCACGAATGCCTCGACGGCAGCGGGTTCCAGTCCGTACTTGCTGGGTTCGGCGGAGGTGTTGACCTGCACGAAAACATCCAGCGTGCGGTCTTCCAGCTGCAGGCGCTGCTGCAGCGCTTCGGCCACGCGCAGGCTGTCAAGCGCCTGGAACTCGCTGGCGAAGCGCGCCACGTAGCGCGCCTTGTTGGTCTGCAGATGCCCGATCACCGACCAGTGCACGCCCAGATCGGCCATCGTCTCGGCCTTGCGTTGCGCCTCCTGCACCTTGTTCTCGCCCAGCTCGCGGCAACCGGCGGCCACCGCCATGCGGATGCGGGCGTCATCGACGGTCTTGCTGACCGGCAGCAGGCGCACGCTGGCCGGGTCCCGGCCGACGCGGGCACACGCATCGGCGATGCGTTGGCGCACCGTGCCCAGGTTGGCGGCGATCTGTTCAACAGACTGGGCGACGGGCCAGTCGGCGGCGGCAAGGGGCATGCGGGCACCTCCAATGCAGGGCGGCCAGGGTGGGATACACTGGCACAGGACAAGAATTATTTTGGCATAGGACAAAATGAAAATCACCGGGCATAGCGCCGAGTCGATCTTCGACAGCATCCGCGATGGCATCGGCAAAGGCCGTCTGCCGGCCGGCAGCGTGCTGCCGCCGGTTCGCGATCTGGCCGATCAGCTGGGGGTCAATCGCAACACCGTGGCCGCCGCCTACAAGCGATTGGACGCGGCCGGCCTGGCCAGCACCGCAGGCCGGCGCGGCACGGTGGTGCGTGGCCTGCCGCCGATGCTGGCGCGCGAGGGCAGTACGCCGGGGTTGGCGCTTCAGGACCTGGCCGGTGGCAACCCGGATCCGCGCCTGTTGCCCAGCCTGCGCCTGGCCGCGGCGGCACCGCGGTTGTATGGCGTGGGCACGGTCGACCCGAGGTTGCAGGCGTTGGCACGCGCCTCGCTGGATGCGGATTGCCCCGAGGGGTACGCGCTGGAGCTGACCCATGGCGCGGTCGATGGCATCGAGCGCCTGTTGGCGGCATGGCTGCTGCCGGGCGATCGCATCGCGGTGGAGGATCCATGCTTCCTCGGTAGCCTCAATGTGCTCAATGCCGTCGGCCATGCGCCGTTGCCGGTGACGATGGATGCGCATGGCATGCAGGTCGAATCGCTGCGACAGGCGCTGGAGGCCGGTGCACGCGCGGTGCTGTTGACACCACGGGCGCACAATCCGACCGGGGCCAGCCTGGATGCGAAGCGGGCACGGGCGTTGCGCCAGCTGCTGGCGGCCTATCCGCAGGTGGCGGTGCTGATCGATGACCACTACGCACTGCTCTCGCAGCAGGCCTACCACTCGGTACTGCCGCTGGATGGCCGGCGCTGGGCGCTGCTGCGTTCGCTGTCCAAGCCGCTCGGCCCCGACCTGCGCCTGGCCTGGCTGGCCTGTGATGACGAGACCGCGATGCGGTTGCGGTTGCGGTTGGCGTCCGGCATCGGTTGGGTCAGTCATCTGCTGCAGGATGCCGCCACTTCGGTGCTGGCATCGGCGCCGCAGCGGGCAAAGATCGCCTCGGCAGGCGAGCGGTACCAGCAGCGCCTGCAGTCGCTACAGGAACTGCTGCGCGTGCGTGGCGTGCCGACGCCGTTGCCGATGGAGGGATTGAACCTGTGGCTGCCGTTGCCGGCCGACAGCCATCCACAGGTGCTGGCGCTGGCTGCGCGCGGATGGCATGTGCGTGCTGGCGAAGTGTTTGCGGTGGCTGCACCAGCGCATGGCCTGCGCATCACCTGCGCGGCGCTGGGGGCGGCGCAGCTGCGGCAGCTGGCCGATGACCTGGCAGCGGTGTGTGGGGTATAGCGCCCAGCCATGCTCGGCGCTACAGGGGCGAAACAAAGTCGAGCATGGCTCGACGCTAGAAGCAGATCAGGGCGCGGCGTTGGCGTTGGGGCGCACGTAGTAGGACTGGCCACTGTCATCGACGAACATCAGCTCCGGCTTGCCCTGCCAGGACGTGAGCATGGCGCCGGTATTGTTCTGGTGCTTGACCATCAGGCTGGCGCCACGGTCCGGATTGGCGACGACCTTGAAGACTTCGGTGGTGCCGGTGGCATCGTCCAGAGTGAGCAGGGCTTCGCCCCCGCGGTCGCTGGTGCCATAACCGCCGCGCTCGGAACCGTCGGGGCCAAGCAGGATCAGGCCGGACAGCGCGGTTGCACGCGGTCCCTGGGTGCGGCCCCTGCTGAGGGGGTCCGGCACCGGCGCACCGAGGATCAGCCGTGGTTGGCCAGTGCCATCGTGGATGACCAGGCCGCGCGCTTCGATGATCCGCTCAGGCGATTGGCTGCGATGCAGGCTCCAGGCGGTCCAGCTGGAAACGAGCAGGGCAAGGGTCGATATCACCAGGGTGGTCAGCAGCAGCACACGGGGCATCGGGTCGTCCTTCCTTGGATAGGCCGACGATAGCGGATGCCGGCGGGCAAAGGCCAGTTCGTTGTGTGACGATCTGTATCGTCAGTGGAAATCGCGGCTGTGGCTGCGCAGTCCCTGCAGCAGCTCATCCAGGCAGTGTATGCGCTGCACGATGACATGCTGCACGCCATCAACGCGCTCCAGGCGGCCATCGATCTGCATCAGCTGGGTGTCGACCAGCACCCGGTGCTGGCGGTCGGCCAGGTGGCGCCAGACCACGGCGTTGACCATCCCGGTCTCGTCTTCAAGGGTGAGGAAGGTAACGCCACTGGCGGTCTGCGGGCGCTGGCGCATGCGCACCAGTCCGGCGATGCGCACGCGGCGGCCATGGCCGTGCCCGGCCAGCTGCGCGGCATCCAGGCAGCCGCGGCTGCGCAGCTGCGCGCGCAGGAACGAGATCGGGTGGCGGCCGAGGGTGGTGCCGGTGCTGCGGTAGTCGGCCTGCATGTCCTCCCAGGCGCTGGGCAGTGGCAGGGGCACGCGGGCTTCGGCAGTGGCACGGGCCTGGTCGAACAGCGGCAGCCGGTTCTCTACGCCCGAGATATCCCAGCGTGCACGATGGCGATGGCCACTGAGCCCGCGCAGTGCGCCAGCATCGGCCAGCAGGCCCTGCTGGCGGCGGTCCAGCGCGGTGCGCTGGCACAGGTCGCCGACGTCGTCGAACGGGCGCCGCGCGCGCTCGCGCATGATGGCCTGTACGGCATCTTCGTTGCAGCCGTCAATCAGACGCAGGCCCAGACGGATCGCCGCCGGCCCCCTGCTGAAGTCCAGCGTGCAGTCCCAGTCGCTGTGGCGTACGTCCACGGGAAGAACGGTAATGCCATGCCGCCGCGCGTCCTGCAGCAGCTGGTCAGGGCTGTAGAAACCCAGCGGCTGGCTGTTGATCAGGCTGGCAGTGAACGCGGCGGGATGATGGCACTTCAGCCAGCAGCTGGCATAGGTCAGCAGGGCGAAGCTGGCGGCGTGGCTTTCCGGGAAACCGTAATCGCCGAATCCCTTGATCTGCTCGAACAGGTGCTCGCCGTATTCGCGGCTGAAGTTGTTTCTCAGCATGCCGGCCAGCAGTTTCTCGCGATGTGGTTCCAGCCCACCGCGGCGCTTCCAGGCCGCCATCGAACGGCGCAGGGCATCGGCCTCGCCCGGGGTGTAGCCGGCCGCATCCACCGCCAGCTGCATCACCTGCTCCTGGAACAATGGCACGCCCAGCGTACGCGCGAACACGCGTTCCAGCTGCGGTGGGTAGAGCGGGTTGTCCGGGTCGTTCAACGCGTCCGGGCCTTGTTCGCGCAGGATCCGGCGCCGCTCCAGGTAGGGATGCACCATGTCGCCCTGGATCGGGCCGGGACGCACGATCGCCACTTCGATCACCAGATCGTAGAAGTTGCGTGGCTGCATGCGCGGCAGCATCGCCATCTGTGCGCGCGACTCGATCTGGAACACGCCGATGGTGTCGGCGGCGCTGATCATGTCGTAGGTGGGGGTGTCTTCGTCGGGGATGGCATCCATGCGCCCGCTGTGCAGTCCATGCTGTTTCAGCATCGCCAGGCATTTGCGGATGGCCGTGAGCATGCCCAATGCCAGGCAGTCGACCTTCATCAGGCCGGTGGCATCCAGGTCATCCTTGTCCCACTGGATGACGGTGCGGTCGGCCATCGCCGCGTTCTCCACCGGTACCAGGGTCGACAGTGGATGCTCGGAAATCACGAAACCGCCCGGGTGCTGCGACAGGTGGCGCGGAAAATCGATCAGCTCTGCGGTGAGTGCCAGCAGGCGCCGCATCAACGGCGTGTCCGGATCGAAGCCACGCTCGCGCAGGGTTTCCGGCAGCGGGATGTTGCCGCCCCAGTGGTCCATCGCCGCGCCCAGTTCGTTGACCTGGTCCATCGGCAGGCCCAGCGCGCGGGCCACGTCGCGGATCGCGCTGCGGCCACGGTAGCTGATCGCCACCGCGGTCAGTGCGGCGCGCTCGCGGCCGTAGCGCTTGAACACGTACTGCAGCACCTCCTCGCGCCGCTCGTGCTCGAAGTCGATGTCGATATCCGGTGGTTCGTCGCGCTCGGCGGAGATGAAGCGCTCGAACAGCAGGTTGCTGCGTGCCGGGTCGATCTCGGTCACGCCCAGCACGAAGCACACCGCTGAGTTGGCCGCTGAGCCACGGCCCTGGCAGAGGATGTCCTGGCTGCGCGCAAAGCGCACGATGTCCTGCACGGTGAGGAAGTAGGAGGCGTAGTTCTTCTGCTTGATCAGCGCCAGTTCGTGCTCGATCTGCGTGCGTTGCTTCGCTTCGATGCCGCCTTTCCAGCGCCACTGGATGCCGCGCTCGACCAGCACGCGCAGCCAGCTGTCCGGATCGTGTCCTTCGGGCACCAGCTCGCGCGGATAGGTGTACTGCAGCTGTTCCAGGGTGAAGTGGCAGCGCTCGGCGATGCGCAGGGTTTCAGCCAGCAGTTCGGGCGGATACAGCTGGGCCAGCGCGGTACGCGGGCGCAGGTGGCGCTCGCCATTGGGAAACAGGCGCCAGCCGGCCTCGGCCACGCTGCAGCGGTGGCGGATCGCGGTCAGCGTGTCCTGCAGGGCGCGGCGGCGTCGCACGTGCATGTGCACGTCGCCACTGGCGACCAGGGGCAGGCGGTGGCGTTCGCCGAAGGCCTGCAGCTGCTGCAGGCGGCGTGCGTCATCGTGTTCGCGGTGCAGTTCCACCGCCAGCCACAGCCGATCATTGAAGCCGGTGCGCAGCAGTTCCAGGTCGGTAGCGGCCGGTTGCCGGTCCAGCCATAGACAGAGCAGGCCGTTGGGCAGGCCGAGCAGGTCCTCGCGCAGGCAGAGGTACTCGCCCTTGGCAGCCCGCCGCCGGCAGGTCGTGATCAACTGGCAGAGTCCGGCATAGGCGGCCTGGTCGGTGCACAGCAGGGCCAGCTTCGGCCCGTCCTCGACCTGGAATTCGGCACCGACGATCAGCGCCACGCCATGCGCCTTCGCCGCTTGCCAGGCACGCACGATGCCGGCCAGCGAGCATTCGTCGGTGATCGCCAACGCGCGGTAGCCCTGGCCAGCGGCGCGCGCGAACAACTCTTCGGCGATCGAAGCACCGCGCTGGAAACTGAAGGCCGACAGGCAGTGCAGTTCGGCGTAGCCGGGCAGTTCGCTGCGCATGGCGGCTCAGCCGAACCAGCCGTGCAGCATCCACGGCGCATGCGGATCGTTGCGCGCGCGGAAGGCCCAGCCGCGCTGGCCATGCGCGGTTTCCACCACGTAGTAGTCGCGGCGCGCGTCAGCCTGGTCCCACCAGCCCGATTCGATCCGCTCCGGCCCGGCGATGATGCGCAGGCGCGGGTCACGCAGCGGCTGTGGGGTGTCCAGCAGCCAACCGGGGCGCAGTGGCCAGTATGCCGGCGGCCTGGCCGCTGGCTGGATGCCGCTGGCGCGTTCGGGGCGATGGTCGGCCTGCACCGCCAGCGGCTGCACGGCGTCATCGCCCAGCCGCGCGCGCAGGCGCTCGCGCAGCTGGTTCCAGGGCATCGCCTGTGCCGGCCGGGTGTCGAACAGGTCGCGTGCGGCCGGCACGAACGGTGGCAGCTGTTCGGCCTGCAGGCGCAGTGCGCGGCTGCCGGCCGGCAGGGCGAACGCTTCCATGCGGTTGCGCGCGATCTCGAACAGCAACGCGGGATCGCGTTCGGGCGCCAACAGGCCGATGGTCAGCACGCTGGCCGGCAACAGGTCATGCTCGAAATGCAGGTCGAAGCGCTGCACGCCGCCATCGCGCGAACACAGGAACGCGGCCAGGTCGAGCAGCAGGCGGCGCAGCGGGAACAGCAGGGCCTGGCTGGATTCGATCTCGTATTCGAATTCGATGCGCGCATCGAAACGGTCCGGTGGCTGGTAGTAGCGCAATGGCGCGGTGGGCAGCCCGCGCAATGCATCCAGCTGCTGCAGGACCTCGGGGGCGAAGCGCCGGGCCAGGCTGTCGCGCGGCAGCTTGAGCACCGCGCCCAACGTGCGCAGGCCGGAACGGCCAAGCACCGTCACCGCCTCGCTGGGCAGGCCGCAGCGCGCCAGGGGCAGCTGCGCCAGCGCCGCCGGCAGCTGCTGCGCATCAAGGCCGAGGCCATCGTGGACGTTGGCCAGCACGCGCGCGGCATGTGGGGTAGGCGCGGCCACCAGGCGGTGGCGGAAGCCGAGTTCGTGCAGTTCGTTGCGCAGGCGCTGCTGGATCGTCAGCCAGTCACCGAACAGGGCGCGGCTGGCACCGATTTCCAGCACCAGCGCATGCGGAAAATCGAGGCTGACCTGCGAGCTGTAGGCATAGGCCCAGCTGGCCAGCAGCTGCCGGGTGTGCTGTTCGGCGTTGGGGTCGTAGTCGTGCAGGTGCATGTCCTGCACCAGTACCTGTGCAGCCGACAGCAGCATGCCCGGGCGCAGCCCTGCTGCACGTGCCGACGGGCTGACCGCGCGCAGCACGCGACGCTGCGCCGGCCCCTGCAGCAGTACCAATGGCCGCTGCGGGTCGGGCTGCAGGCGCAGCACGCTGTCCAGCGCCAACTGCGGCAACAACAGGCAGGCCCAGTGCATGGCGCGTCCTCAGTGGGCGATGGCCAGCGGCAACGGTTGTGCCGGCGGCAGGCCGCCACGGCACTTCAGCACCCGCACCTGGCCGTGGTCGAGCTGCAGGCGCAGGCTGGCCGGGGAGGGATTGCGCGCGGCCTGCGCCTCGCGGAACACGAAGCCCAGGCACTGGCCGCTGTCGGCGGCCACCTGCAGGCGGCGCAGGGCGCGGTCGTCGGCTTGATGCGGCCAGCACAGTACCGCCGCGCAGGCCGCAGAGCGCAGGCACTGTTCGGCGGCCCACAGTGCCTGCTTCGGCGCGGCGTGGATGATCTGCAACTGGCCCAGTTCCAGCCCGGCGGCGGCCCAGGCCGGGGCATGCGGACGGTAGGGCGGAGCGACCAGGACGATCGGGCGGTCGCGCTGGCTCAGCCTGGCCAGTGCCGGCCATACCAGCGCCAGTTCGCCAACGCCGGGCGCCGCCTGCAGTACCTCGCACAGCCCGCTGGCCGGCCAGCCGCCGCCGGGCAGGCGTGCATCCAGTGCCGGATGGCCGCTGGCCAGATGGTCGCTGGCTGGGCCCTGGCGGGCCGGGCCGCGCCACAGCTGGCGCCCGTCCAGCAGCCGGTCGAGGGCAACGACCGCACCCATCAGCCGATCCTCCAGGGGAGGCGCCGGGTGGGCAGGAAGCGGCAGGAACGGGCGGAAACGGCGGGCATGGCGCGAGTATCGACGAGCCGGTATCAGGGGCTGAGACCAGACATGCTACTCGCGTTGTGAGTAGAATTACTAATGAAATCGGATGGTCCGGTTTCAGGTTGCTGAAGGGGGAAAGCATCCACGCATGGCGTGGATCTACTGGAGAGAGCCCCGGCAAATCCATGCCGCAGCCTGGTAGATCCACGCCATGCGTGGATAGCGGTAAAGCGCGGTGCCGACCAAGGTCGGCACCCACCCGGCATGGCCCGGCGCTACCCGGGGATGCCCCTGGTTACGGGCGGACCGGCAGCGCCACCGGGCGCAGCGGCGCGGCATCGCCGCCACGGATCTTCAGCGGGCCGCCGATGAAGGCGAATTCGTAGACCTTGTCGCGCGCCAGTTCGTCCAGCGCCACCAGCTCGATGATCGGCGCACCCTGCTGAGCCAGCAGGTAGGTGTGCAGCGGTACGTAATCGTCGGGCACCTCCGAGGGGAAGGTCTCGAAGCTGAGGTTGTCGGCACCGACGATCATCGCGCCGCCGTCCTCGACCAGGAAGCGTGCCGCGTCCAGGCCCATGCCCGGCGGGTTGGCCATGTAGGCCCTGGGCTGCTCGAACAGGCGCATGCGGCCGGTGCGGATCAGCACCACGTCACCCTGCTGCAGTTTCACCTTCTGGCGTGCCAGCGCATCCTTCAGGTCCTGGCGGGTGACGCGGTAGCTGTCCGGCAGCATGTCCACGCCCTTGGCGCCGGCCACGTCGATCAGCACGCCACGCGCGATCAGCGGCGGGAATTTCTCGATGCCGGTGACATTCCAGCCGCGGTCGCCGAGGTGCTTGTCGGCCTCGAAGCCGTTCCAGATCTTCCCGTGGATGCCGAAGTGGTTCAGCGCATCGATGTGGGTGCCGGTGTGGCTGTACATCGAGAACGCGGTGCCGGTGTAACTGCGGGTGAGGTTCATGGCCTCGCCCACGCCCATCGGATCGTCCATCACTGTGCCGCGCGGGGTGTGGGTCATCCAGAACTGGTAGTGCGGGTCGCCGGCATCCTGCCAGCTGGGCATGCCGACGTAGTATTCGGTGGCCAGGTCATAGGCCTTGCCGCCGCTGACCCGCGACAGGATCGCCGCACGCGAGGCTTCGGTGATCAGGTTGAGGCGGCCAATCTCGTCCTTCGGCCCCCACGGGCTGGTGCCGACCTGCTGGCCGGAGGGAACGCGTTCGTGCGCGGACACGGTGGACGCGGCGGTGGTGGCCAGCAGCAGGGCCAGCGCGGTGGACAGGGTACGTGGGGTCATGGGGAAATCTCCTTGCAGGGTGGGGGAGGGGGCGGCTCAGGCCGCGACCAGGGGCGCCAGGGCCTGGCGCAGGTGTGGGAGCGGCAGGGTCTGCAGGCGCAGGCCGTTGCCACCGATCACGGTGGGGATGGAGCGGATGCCGAGCGCGGCAGCTTCGGCGCGATCGGCCTGCACGCGCTGGCGCACCGCGTCGCTGCGCATGTGGTCAGCGAAGGCGCCACGTGGATGGCCCAGCGATTCGGCAATATCCAGCAGCACTTCGGCATCGCCGATGTTGCGGTGCTGATGCAGGTGCGCCCATTGCACCGCGTCGAACATCGCGCCATGGGCATCATTGCCACCGATCAGCCCTGCGGTCTGGCAGGCCAGTGCGCCGAGCCAGCCGGACGGATACTCGAAGTCCTGTGCGCGCATGCCTTCGATATCGATGCGCGCGATGTCTTCATGCGCGGCGCAGTCGGTCCAGTGGCGCAGGATGATCGCCTTGGCGCGCGCCATCGAGCCGAACACCTCGACCATCTGCGCGCGCGAGTCCTGCAGCACGAAGCTGCGGTGGCGCACCTGGATGCCGAGTTCGGCGGAGACCTGCTGCAGGCGCGGGGCCAGCACGAAGCACCAGCCGCAGACCACGTCGTGGAAGAAATCGACCACCGGCGCTGCGGTGGCGGGGGAAGGAACGGGAGACATCTGCCTGCCATCGGTGAGAGGAGAGGCGGCAGAGTAGGCAGCGCGGCGTGGCCGAAACAGCACGCTGCGGGCAGCTCAGTTTTCGCTGGCGGTTACGAATCCAGGCCGGCGCAGCCGGGCAGCTCGGCGTGCAGGAAGTCGATGAAGGCACGCACCTTGGGCTGCAGGTGGCGCGAGGTGGGGTAGACCGCATGCACGAAGCGCGGCGGATAGCGGTGGTCGGGCAGCACCTGCTGCAGTTCGCCCCGCGCCAATGCCGGCGCGGCCAGGAACGAAGGCAGGGCGCCGATGCCCATGCCCGCCACCAGCAGGTCACGCAGCAGCAGGCTGTTGTTGACGGTCACGCGTGCCGGAAGGGTGATCGTCACCTGGCCATCCGGGCCGAGCAGCGGCCAACTGCCCGGTGAGTCGGACAGGCTGTAGGCCAGCACGCTATGGGCCTGCAGATCCCCTACTGCCTGCGGTGCCGGATGCTGCCGCAGGTAGGACGGCGCCGCGCACAGCACCTGCTGCAGCGAGGCCAGCCGGCGTGCCACCAAGCGTGAATCATCCAGCTCGGCACGCAGTCGTAGCGACACATCGAAACCTTCGCCGACCGCGTCGAGCAGGCGATCTTCCATCACCAGATCCAGCGACAGCTGCGGATGCTGCTGCAGGAAGCGGGGCAGCAGCGGCGACAGCGTGCTCAGCGCGAACGACTGCGGCACATTGATGCGCAGGCGCCCGGTCACCTCGCCACGCTGCTCGGCGATGCCACGTTCCAATGCGTCCAGTTCGTCGAGCAGGCGGCAGCATTCACGGTAATAGGCGTGGCCGGTTTCGGTCAGGCTCATGCGCCGCGTGGTCCGCTGCAGCAGTACCACGCCCAGATGCGCTTCCAGCGTGCGCAGCTGTTTGCTGAGCCCGGCGGGCGACATGCCCAGGTCTTCGGCGGCACGAGCGAGCCCGCCGCGTTCGACGATGCGGCGGAAGGCACGCATCAGGTTGAAGGAATCCATGCCGGTCCCGGGCGCGATGAGGGCGCCATTGTAGATCCACGCCATGCGTGGATGTGGGAAACGCGGTGCCGACCAGGGCGACCTCTCTGCGGGGGCGCGGGTTGCGCCGTTTGTTCAAGCCGGCAACCCGCACGTGGCGCCAGCATGCAGGCCCCTCATTTCCCGGGTTGCCCATGAAGCACTGGATCCTGCGCCTGTATGCCCCGTTGTTCCTGCTGGGGTTCGTTGCCCCTGCCGTCGTCTGGGTCGGCCACTGCCATGGCGATCCGTTGTGGCTGCTGGCCCTGCTGGCGATCGCCATTGCGGTTTCGTTCGTCGCCGAGCGCGCCTGGCCGTATGACCCTGCGTTCAACCGCGACCACGGCGACCGTGTGCGTGATGCCCTGCACGCGCTGGTCAACGAAGGCCTGAACCTGTTGTCGATCGCGGCGGTGCCGCTGCTGGCGGCGATCATTCCGTGGCAGGTCTGGCCGCTGCAGTGGCCGTTCGCGCTGCAGGTACTGGTGGCGATCATCGCTGCCGATCTCGGCGTCACCCTGGTGCACTACGCAAGCCATCGCATCGGCTGGTTGTGGCGCCTGCATGCGGTGCATCACAGCGTGGCCCGCATGTACGGTTTCAACGGGCTGATGAAACACCCGCTGCACCAGGCGGCCGAAGCGGTGGGCGGCGTGCTGCCATTGTTGGTGCTGGGCCTGCCGATGCCGGTAGCTGCGGTGCTGGCGTTTGCCATCGCCATCCAGCTGCTGCTGCAGCACTCCAACGTGGACATGCGCCCGGGTGTGCTGGGCCGGGTGATGGCGTGGGCACCGCTGCATCGCTTCCATCACATACGTTACGGCACCGCCGGCGACGTCAACTTCGGCCTGTTCCTGACCGTCTGGGATCACCTGCTGGGGACCGCCTTCGATGCGCCGGGCTATCGACTGCAGCAACGCGACCTCGGCATCGGCAGCCAACCGGACTATCCACGCGATTACGCGGGGCAGCTGCTGGCGCCGTTTCGTGAACTGCCGCATGGCGAGGTGCCGGAGCTGCCTGCAGGCCTGCGCAGGCGCGAATGATCGAAGATGTCAGGCCGCGTGCAGCTGCAGGCCCTGCAGTTGCGCGGCACCGATGCCGAACATGCGGCGCAGGCTGCGTGACAGATGGGCCAGGTCGGCGAAGCCGGCGGCATGCGCACTGTCGGTCAGGTTGTGCCCGCGCAGATGATGCATGAGCGCGCGGCGCAGCCGCTGCCACAGCACCCAGCCGCGCAGGGTCACTGCCAGGTCGGACTGGAAACGCCGGTGCAGCTGGCTGGTTGACAGGTGCGCGGCTTCGGCGATGTCGGCAGCCGGCACCGGGCCGGGCAGGTACTGGGCGATACGGGCCAACGCCGCCTGCACGCGGCGGTCCAGCGGTTGCGGGCGGCTCAGCCGTGGCAACCAATCGCGCAGCTCCAGCGCGTTGCCCGGCAGCGCGTGCAGATGCTGCTGGATCTGGGTGGGATCGGCGTGGGCCGGCTCAAGGAACACCGTGCAGCCTGCTTCCGGTGCCGACAGGATCGCGTGCGGCTGGAACGAAGGCAGCCATAGCCGCTGGCCCTGCTGCTGTACGCCATCGATCTCGACGTGCCAGGGCGTACCGTCGCTCAGCAGCAATTGATGGGCGTAGTGCGCATGCAAAGCGCTGTCACCAGCATGGCCGTGCAGCACGGCGGCGTGCGCATCCAGCAGCAACGTGCCGTTCCAGGGCAGGGCGGGGGAGGACATGGAGGGATTGTAGATCCACGCCATGCGTGGATGAATCTCCATCGAAATCGAATATTTCGAGAGTTGAACGAAGAGCAGCCGAGCATGGGCTCGGCTCTACAGCAGGCCGTGCGGGGAATTGTCGAAGGCGGGGTGGGTCCGTTTGCGGGGGTGTCCGCGGCAGGGATGCCGCGGCCAAGGCCCCATGGATGGGTTTACGGCGTCCCCCGCCAACGGGCCCACCCCGCCACCCCACAGGAGCCCAGCTTTTGCTTCTGCTGTTGCTTCTGAGGTTGCCGGCCAGCGG
>NZ_KV791437.1:0-3694 GCF_001807895.1 Stenotrophomonas sp. HMSC10F07 | reverse complement strand
CCGGCCAGCGGCCGGCACTACCGCGGGGGCCGGGCGCAGCCTGGCCGTGCGTCACCTCACCGCCCCTGCGGATCCGGCCGGTGATGCACGTACTCGACCACCGTGCCATCGGGATGTACCGCATTGAACGCCGCCCCGGTCGGGACCACCTGCAACGGGAAGATGATCTCGGCGCCGGCGGCAACCAGTTTGTCGTGATAAGGCCGAACGTCATCGACCAGCAGTGTCCCCGTGGTCGAGGTGAACGGCGCCAGCGCCGCCTCGCTGCCCTCGATCAACAGGAACGCACCGACCATGGCCAGGCGCAGCCCGGCCTCCGGAAACGGAAAGCCCGCATCGGCCACCACGCCCTGCAGCTGCTCGTAGAACGCCACGCTGCGTTCCAGCTCACCGGGGGCCACGAACACACGGATCAGCACGCGCGGTGCGCGCTGGCTGGACGTATCGCAGCGGTCGCGCCAGAGATGGTCGAAGTCGCGGTGGACGGTCATGGGATCGGTTCGTGGCCAGGGACCTTCATTATCGGCAGCCTCGCACGGCGCGCTGATGACCGCCGGTGATGGCCTGATAACTGCAGGCAGCGATCGCCCCTGTGACTTAGGTCCTGTTGACAGGTGAGAACGCCCTCGCACAATCTTCACAGGATTGGGTCGCCCTGCGCGGCCCGGGCAGGCAGGTTGTCACGCCGGGAGGAGGGTCCCGCGCGCAGACCGGTCCGTCCTTCGGCCTGCGGGAGGTTGCCTGGCAACCCCTGCGCGGCATGAACGCTGCACCCTTCGGCGGCACTTTCCCTGGACCGATTGCCTTGGCAACGGAATTACGCCCGTCGATGAAAACGTTTACAAAGCAGCTTGTACTGTCCCTGGCCCTGTCCGCTGCACTGGCCGCTCCGGCCTGGGCCGACCCTGCCGCGTTCACCGTGCTGACCCTGGAACAGGCCCCGACCGCCGAGGCGATGCCGGCCCTGGCCGCCCAGCTGAAGACCCTGCAGGTGGACGCGGTGAGCGTGCGCCAGGTGCAGCGCGGCATCGGCCAGGTCGATCCGCTGCAGGTGCTGGCCGACGGACTGGGTTACGAATACCGCTTCATTGCTGCGGGCAGGGATGATGGCCAGACCCAGCGCGGCCAGGCCGTACTGACCCGGCTGCCGATCGCCGCTGAATCCGGCCCGGACCAGCCGGGCCTGAACTACCTGCGCCTGGACGATGGCCGCCACACCGTGGCGGTCTATACCGATGCCGGTGCAGGTGCCGCGCAGCTGCCAGCGCTGGTCACCCGTTCGCGGCTGGGTGCACCGGCGGTGCTGCTCGGCGCGGTGGCCGGTGAATCGGCCAAGGCCGCCGGCTTCGATCCGGCGCGTGTGGCGCTGGAAGCCGATGCCAGCTATTTCAGCGATGGTTTCCAGGCCGCCAGCAGCGCGCCGTTCAAGGTGGAAGGCAGCGCCTTGCGCGCCACCCTGCTGACACTGGCCTATGCCGCCGACACGCATGGCGACAGGCCGTGGATGGACACCACCCTCAACGCCGATGCGCGCGCCGCGCTGCTGCTGAAGGCGATGACCGAGGATGAGAAGTTCCAGATGCTGCACAGCTACTTCGGGCTGGGCAAGGATGGTGGCCCACTGCCGGAAGGCGCGGTCGGTTCGGCCGGTTTCGTGCCGGGCGTGGCGCGGCTGGGCATTCCGTCGCAGCAGTCGGCCGATGCCGGCGTCGGCGTGACCAATCCGGGCGGCATCCGCCCGGGTGATTTCGCCACGGCGATGCCATCGGGCCCATCCACCGCGTCCAGCTGGAACCGCGAAGTGGCTTTCGCCGGTGGCGCGACCATGGGCCGCGAGGCGTGGCAGCAGCGCTTCAACATCCTGCTGTCGGGCAGCGTCAACCTGCAGCGCGATCCACGCAACGGCCGCAACTTCGAATATGCCGGTGAGGACCCGCTGCTGGCCGGTTCGATGGTCGGCGCGCTGATCCAGGGCGTGCAGAGCCAGCACGTGATCTCCTCGATGAAGCACTTCGCGCTGAACGACATGGAGACCCGGCGCAACTTCCACGACGTGCGCATCGGCGAACAGGCCATGCACGAGTCGGACCTGCTGGCGTTCGAGATTGCGCTGGAGGCTGGCCGCCCGGGCGTGGCGATGTGCTCGTACAACAAGATCAACGGCACCTACGGCTGCGAGAACGGCTACCTGATGAACCAGGTGCTGAAGCAGGAATGGAAGTTCCCCGGTTTCGTGATGTCCGACTGGGGCGGCGTGCACAGCGGTTCGAAGGCGGCGCTGGCCGGCCTGGACCAGCAGTCGGCCGGTGAAGTGTTCGACGCAGCGGTGTTCTTCGACGAACCGCTGCGTCTGGCCGTGCATGGCGGCGTGGTGCCGCAGGCGCGCCTGAATGACATGGTCACGCGCATCCTGCGCACGATGTTCCTGCACGGCAACTTCGACAACCCGCCGCAGCACCAGAAGGTGGATGCCGAGGCCGGCTTCGCCGTGGCCCAGCGCACGGTGGAAGAGGGCAGCGTGCTGCTGCGCAATGAAGGCAACCTGCTGCCGCTGGCCGACAGCGTGAAGCGCATTGTCATCATCGGTGGCCACGCCGACAAGGGCGTGATCGGTGGCGGTGGTTCGTCGATGGTGGGCGTGACCGCCAAGGGCACCAACGCGGTGCCGGGCGTGCTGCCGACCACCTGGCCGGGCCCGGTGATCTTCCACCCGTCCTCGCCGCTGGAATCGCTGCGTGCGGCGCGCCCTGACGCAACCATCGAGTATGTGGACGGGACCAATGCCGCCGCTGCGGCCAAAGCCGCCGCGCAGGCCGATGTGGCCATTGTGTTTGCCACGCAGTGGGCCGCCGAATCGGTGGACCTGCCGGACATGCAGCTGCCGGACAACCAGGACGCACTGATCTCGGCGGTGGCCGCGGCAAACCCGAAGACCGTGCTGGTGCTGGAAACCAACGGCCCGGTGCGCACCCCTTGGCTGGCGCAGGTGCCAGCGATGCTGCAGGCCTGGTACCCGGGC
This sequence comes from Stenotrophomonas sp. HMSC10F07, assembly GCF_001807895.1. Classification (NCBI taxonomy): domain Bacteria; kingdom Pseudomonadati; phylum Pseudomonadota; class Gammaproteobacteria; order Lysobacterales; family Lysobacteraceae; genus Stenotrophomonas; species Stenotrophomonas sp. HMSC10F07. Next base: position 675 of record NZ_KV791437.1, on the reverse strand, counting down.
ATCCGCGGCGGCGAAGGCATCGCCGCGCTGCTGACCGGTCAGGTCAATCCGTCGGGCCGCCTGCCGGTGACCTGGGTGACGGACGAATCGCAGCTGCCGCGCCCGCATATCGATGGCCTCGGCTTCAAGCCGGCCAAGCCGTTCGGTGATGTGTTCGATTTCGATATCGAAGGCGCCAACGTCGGCTACAAGTGGATGGCGGTCAAGGGCCTGACCCCGACCTTCGCCTTTGGTCATGGCCTGTCCTACACCTCGTTCGCCTATGACAACCTGAAGGTGAGCGTGGAAGGCTCGCGCCTGGTCGCCAGCGTCGATATCCGCAATACCGGCAAGCGCGCCGGCGCCGATGTGGCCCAGCTGTACCTGAAGCTGCCGGCAGGCAGCACCACGCCGATCCGCCTGATCGGCTACGACAAGGTGAACCTGCAGCCGGGCGAACAGCGCCGCATCCGCATCGAAGCCGAGCCGAAGACTCTGGCCCACTACGATGCACAGGCGCGCCAGTGGAAGATCGACGGTGGCACCTACCAGGTGCAGCTGGCGCGCAATGCCGCCGAGCCGCTGCAGACCGTGGACGTGCAGCTGGTGGAGCAGGTGCTGCGCTGATGCCTGACGACACGGCCCGCACAGGGCCGTGTCTGAAAAAGGGGACGGAGGGGATTAAGTCGTTTATGC
>NZ_KV791436.1:0-19463 GCF_001807895.1 Stenotrophomonas sp. HMSC10F07 | reverse complement strand
GCTTCATGGCGTCCGTTTTCAGGGGGCCAGATCATGGCGCCCACACCGGATTCTCCCTTGATCCGCCCGAACAGTTGCTGGAGCTGACACTCGAAGCGATAAGACTGGGCAAGCGGGGGAGCTCTCGACCCTTCCAGACTATACGGAGTCGGGCAATGAACGGGATCGGGATCGATGTGAGCAAGCGCCGACTGGATATCGGCACGACAGACGGCGAGACTGTGCAGGTCAGCAATAGCCCCTCTGGCTATGCTGAATTGAGCACTTGGTTGAGCACGCGGCCGGCCATTCAGATCGTTCTGGAAGCCACTGGTGGCTATGAGCAGACTGTCCTGGACTTCCTTCACAAGGCCGGCCATCCGGTGATCCGCGCCAACGCCCTGCGGGCGCGTAGACTGGCTCAGGGGCTGGGTAAAGTGGCCAAGACGGACCGCTTGGACGCTCTTGTATTGGCGCAGATGGCCGCACTGGTGGAACTGCCTTCCTATCAGCCGCTGGAGCCCTGGCAGCGGAAACTGCGCGAGTTTGTGCGGGCGCGTCGACAAACGATGCAGGCACTGACCGTAGCCCGCCAACAGCAGGAAATGGTGACTGACCGCGAGCTACGCCGGCAGATGCAAGGCAACATCATTGGCCTGCAGACACTGGTCGAGCGACTGGGGAAGCAGATCTCTGAACAGGTCGCGCAGCAGCCCCAACTGGCAGTGCTGAAGTCGATGTTGGCCCGGCATTGCAGGCGGTGCTGGCCAGCTACCTGCCTGAGCTGGGTCAGATCAGCGGAAAAGCCATTGCCAGCCTGGTCGGCGTGGCGCCGATCTCCCACGACAGCGGGGCCATGCGAGGGAGGCGAAGCATCCACGGTGGCAGGGCCGAGATCCGCCAGGTGCTCTACATGTCGGCCATGTCGGCCATGCGACATGAGCCACGATTGCGGGACTTTTACCGGTCGCTGCGGGCCCGCGGCAAGGAAGGGAAAGTGGCCATCGTGGCGGTGATGCGGAAGATGCTGGTGATTCTCAACGCCCGCGTGCGTGATGCTCAAGGCGGATCGATCCCCGCCTGAAGCCAGCCTGCGCGTGCCCCAAAAGGCTGCCGGCCAGCGGCCGGCACTACCGTGCCCGTCTCATGGAGGGGCCAGGCCCCTCCGTCAACACAGTTGCTCCATGGACGGATTCACGGCGTCCCCCCGCAAACCCATCCCGCCCGGCCGACCCCAAGGCTTCTGCCTTCAAACGCCGCCCACCACGAGGGGCTGCGCCGTTGGCTGGAATCCTAGATCGGTGCCAGCGCCGTGAACGGTGCCCACGGCAGGTTACGCAGCAGCGCATACCCAGGCAGTACCCAGAGCCAGAACGTGGGATTGGCCAGCACCCGCATCAGCGGGTCCAGCAGGCGCGGACGGATGCCGGCGACGTTCAGCAGCATCAGCAGCAGGAAGGGCAGGCTGATGACCAGCAGCGGGTTCATCGCCATCGCGCCGGGCAGGTCGAAATGGACCAGCGAATACAGGCAGCGTGTGCTGCCACAGCCCGGGCAGTACAGGCCGGTCAGCGCGTACAGCGGGCAGCTCGGCAAGGGATTGCCGGCGACATACGGATTGACGTTGCGCAGCACCAGCGCGGCACCGGCGGCCAGGCCGGTGGCGGCCAGCAGCGGTGCCCAGCGGGCCAGTCGGGATCGGGTGGGCAGTGCGGACATGCAGCAACGGATCCGGCGCAGGCGCCGGATCCGTCCACGCGGATCAGTAGCCGCTGTTGCTCATCGCACCCATGCCGCCGAGAGCGACGATCAGGATGCCGTACAGCACGCCGACCACGACGGCGGCAATGGCCGACCAGATGGCCCACTTCTTGGCCTTGGCCGAGGATTCCTGGGCACCGGCGATGTCGCCAGCGGCCAGCTTGCCGTTGACCTGGGCAGCGTAGACGATCGACACGATGCCGGCCGGCAGGCAGCAGAACAGGGTGCTCAGGATGGCCCAGACCAGATTGTTCGGGACCTGTGGAGTGGCGGTATTCATGGGTTCAAGCTCCTTGATGGGTGGTGGTGGTGAATCATTGGTCGGAAAGAGCGCCCAGTACGGCCAAGCCGCCGAACAGCCCGAACCACAACAGCAACAGGACCGGCAGGGCCACGGCCGAAGCCACCGCCCACCAGCCCGCCTTGCGCGACGCGCTGTAGGCCCCCGGCAGGTCGCCGGCCGCGCGGCGGCCATCGACCTGGGAGGCATAGACGATCGACACCACGCCCAACGGCAGGCAGCAGAACAGCGTCGTCAGGATCGCCCAGACCAGATGGTTGGGGATGTAGACCGGACGGCTGAGCGGTGGCGGTTGATTCAAAGCAAGACTCCATTCCTTGGTGGCCGGCCTTGGTGCATTGGCCGAACCTCCCCCCTGTGGGTGCGTAATCTACCTCAACCTGCGCTGCATGTATGCGGTTACAGTCAGATACTGGAGTGTATGGCCATTGACCGGAAGCTTTTGACGGGCCCCTGTAGGGAAACAGAGGCCGTGTCTGCAGGGGGAATGGGGGCTGTTGCCTGGAAGGGTTACCGGCGGCCGCGCGGCCGATCAGGCGTGATCGCCACGCAGGGCCCGCACCTGGGCCTCCAGCACCGGGGCGCGGGTGGTGCGGCCATCCACCGCCGGTGCGGCCACCACCTCCACGGTGGCGCGGAAGCGGCGCGGTACGCGCATGCGGCCGAGGCGGCTGTCGCGCCGGCTCCACATGCTCGACCACATGCCGCGCAGCGCCATCGGCACCACCGGCACCGGCCGCCGCTCGAGGATCTTCTCGACGCCGGACTTGAACGGCGCCATCTCCCCGTCGCGGGTCAGCGCACCCTCGGGGAAGATGCAGACCAGTTCGCCTTCGGCCAGCGCAGCGTCGATCTCGTCGAACGCGCGCTGCATCAGTGCCGGGTCTTCGCGAGCACCGGCGATCGGGATTGCCTTGGCGGTCCGGAAGATCCAGCGCATTACCGGGATGTTGAAGATCCTGTAGTACATGACGAAGCGCACCGGGCGCGGAATCGTCGCCGACAGGATCAGCGCGTCCATGTAGCTGACGTGGTTGCAGACCAGCAGCGCGGCGCCTTCGTCCGGCACGTTGGCCTCGATGCCGTGCGGGCGCAGCCGGTACAGGGTGCGCACCATCAGCCAGCTGAGGAAGCGCATCAGGAATTCAGGGACGATGGTGAAGATGTAGATCGCCACCAGAGCGTTGGCGATGGCCAGCGCCAGGAACTGCTGCGGAATGGTCCAGTGCAGCAGCTTGTGCGCGGCCAGCGACAGCAACGCCGCAGCGACGATGAAGCCCGAGTTCTGGATGTTCAGTGCGGCGAACACGCGCGACATCTGCGCCTTCGGCGTGCGGCTCTGGATCAGCGCGAACAGCGGCACCACGAAGATGCCGGTGAACAGGCCGATGCCGATCAGGTCGATGACGATGCGGATGCTGCCGGGCTGCTGCAGGAAAGGACCAATGGTCAGCCCGTGCACGGTCGCTTCGCCGCTGCGGGCGAAGTACAGGTCGAGCAGGAAGGCGGTCATGCCGAACGCACCCAGCGGCACCAGGCCGATTTCCACCGTGCGTGCCGACAGCTTCTCGCACAGCAGCGAGCCGACGCCGGTGCCGACCGAGAACAGGGCCAGGGCAAAGATGTACAGGGTCGGCTCGCCGCCCAGGTTGGTCACCGCGTAGGCCGGTAGCTGCGAGGTCAGCACGGTGCCAACGAACCAGAACCAGGACACGCCCAGGATCGAGTTGCGCACGGCCTTCTGCTGGCGCGCCATGCGCAGTACCGCCAGCGATTCCGGCAACGGGTTCCAGTTGATCTTCAGGGTCGGGTCGCCTGCATCGACCCTGGGAATCAGGCGCGCGGCGATGTTGCCGCAGATCGCCAGGGCGATGATCGCGCACGCAGCCACCACCGTACCGTGGCTGCCGGCCACGGTGAACACCAGGCCGCCAACGATCATGCCGGAGAGAATCGACATTGAAGTGCCCATCTCGACCAGGCCGTTGCCGCCGGTCAGTTCCTCGGGCCTGAGCACCGACGGCAGCACCGAATACTTCACCGGGCCGAACAGGGTGGACTGCATGCCGGTACAGAACAGCGCGACCAGCAGCACCGGCAGGCTCTGGGTGAGGAAGCCGGTGGCCGCCAGCGACATGATCACGATCTCCATGGTGGTGGTGATCACGATCAGCCGCGATTTTTCCAGTTTGTCGGCGATCTGCCCGGCCAGCGCCGAGAACAGGAAATACGGCAGGATGAAGATGGCCGGTGCCAGGGTGGCGTACAACCCCAGTTCTTCCTCCGGCACGGCCATGAACAGCAACATGCTGATGATCGCCTGCCGGTACACGTTGTCGTTGAACGCACCGAGCGCCTGTACGACGAAGAACGGCAGGAAACGGCGCTGGCGCAGCAGGGCGAACTGGTTGTGACCGGACATGGAGCCTCCTTGACCGGCGCAGCCTAGCATTCCTGCCCATCCGCTGTGGGTGCTGTGGGTGCGGACCGTTGGTCCGCACACCTGCCAGCACCCTCAGACGATATCGTCGACCACGCCGCCGTCCACGCGCAGCGCTGCCCCGGAAGTCGCCGAGGCCTGTGGCGAGGCCAGGTACACCACCATGTTGGCCACTTCCTCGACCGTAGCGGTGCGCTGGATCACCGAAGACGGCCGGTGCGCCATCACGAACTCGCGGCCGATCTGTTCCAGCGGCTTGCCGCTGCGCTGGCGTTCATCCTCGAACATCGCGGCGAAGCCATCGGACAGGGTCGGGCCAGGCAGCACTGCGTTGACGGTGACGCCACTGCCGGCCACGCGCTTGGCCAGGCCGCGTGACAGTGACAGCTGCGCGGTCTTGCTGACCCCGTAATGGATCATGTCGGCCGGAATGTTGCGCGCCGATTCGGACGAGATGAACAGCACGCGGCCCCAGCCGGCATCGACCATCGCTGGCAGCAGCGCACGCGACAGGCGTACGCCGGACATCACGTTGGTCTGCCAGTAGCGCTCCCAGGTGGCGTCATCGGTCTCGAAGAAGTCCTGCGGGCCGAAGATGCCGGCGTTGTTGACCAGGATGTCGATCTTCGGCAGCCCAGCCAGCAGCGTATCGACACCGGCCGCATCGGAGAGGTCGGCGGCGACACCGAATACGTCGGCTCCCGGGACAGCCGCGAGCAGATGCTGGCGGGCGCGCTCGACGCTGTTGGTGCTGCGGCCATTAAGGACGACGCGTGCGCCTGCGGTGGCCAGGCCCAGGGCGATGGCCAGGCCGATGCCGGCGGTGGAGGCGGTCACCAGCGCGGTGCGGCCGCTGAGTTCGATTTTCATGGTGATGATCCGGAGCGGGAGCTGCCCAGTATCCGCGTGGCGGCGTGATCGAACTGCATCGCCAGGTGCAACGCGCCGTTGCACGCGGCGCAGCAGATCCACGCCCTGCGTGGATGGGATGCCCGCAGCGATGACGGATCAGGTCAGGTTGGTCACCGCCTCATTGGCCGCGGCACGCACCTTCGGCAGCATGCGCAGTACCAGCGCCATCTGGGTACGGATCAACTGCAGTTTCGGCGGCATCGCCTCGTCGATCTGCTCCAGCTCGGCGGCCACCGCGCGGTCGGCGTCGTTGTCATCGTCCGCGACCGGTTGCCGCGCGGTCAGCGCCGTCGCCAGCTGCTGAAGTGCCTTGCGCACGCGATCGCCCGCGGCCAGCGCCAGTGGATCGCCAGCGTAGCTGTCCACCTGGTCCCGGTGCGCACCCAGCGCCGACAGATGCCCCAGCAGCGTGTTGGACAGCGCCAGGAAGCGGAAGCCGGCATCCAGGTTGCGGCGTACGTGGCCGGGTTCGCGCAGCATGTTCGACAACGCGGTGGACAGCGCGGCGTCGGCGTTGTGCATGTCGCGGCGGGCGATGCGGTAGGCCAGGTCGTCGCGCATGCCGCTGCGGTACTGGCCCAGCACCGAATCCAGGTAGCGAGCCGCAGTGTCCAGCACGCGTGCCAGGACGAGATGCAGCTGCCGGCCCTGCCAGTCAGGCAGGATCAGGAATGCTGCCGCCGCTGCGATCGCGCAGCCCAGCAGCGTATCGACCATGCGCGGCACGATCAGCACGAAGCCATCGCCGATCAGGTTGAAGCAGGTCAGTGCCATCACGGTGATCGCGGCTGATGCCACCAGGTAGCGGTCGGTGCGGGTGAAGAAGAACAGCAGCGCAGAGAGCAGGGCGATCAGCAACTGCACGTGCAGCTGCGGGAACAGCTGCAGCAGTGCCCAGGTCAGCACCAGTCCGGCGACGGTGCCGACGATGCGCTGTGCCAGGCGCTGGCGGGTGGCACCGAAGTTGGGCCGGCACACGAACACGATGGTCAGCAGTACCCATGAACCGTTCTGTGCATTGAACAGCCGGATCGCTGCAAAGCCGGCGATCAGCGCCAGTGCCATGCGCAGGCCATGGCGGAACAGCACCGAGCCGGGCGTGAACTGCTGGCGGATGCGCACGCCCATCTCGCGCAGGGTATGCGGGTTGCTGTCGCGCAGGCGGGTGTCGACGTTGTCCAGGCTGGCTTCGGAACGTTCGGCATCCAGCAGGCGGCGCTCGATGCTGCGCAGGTTGTGAACCAGCAGGTCCAGCGAGCCGAGCAGGCGCTGCCACTGCGGGCGCTGCTGGTCACGCAGGTAGGCCAGCGCGTCTGCCAGGTCGCGCCCGGCCTGCTGGTTGCTTTCACCGTATACGAACGGACGACGCAGCCGGATCGCCTCGCCCAGGCGGGCACAGGCCTGGCCCTGCAGGTCGAGCAGGCGCTGGCAGCGGTAAAGCACATCGCTGTGGAAGAAGGCGTCCACCAGCGCGCCATACGGGTAGTGCGAGGAACTGGCGCGCTCGTGGAAATCCTGCGCCATGTAGTACAGGCGCAGGTACAGGCCGGAGTTCACCCCGGGCCGGCCGGAGCGGCCGAAGCGGGCCAGGATCGCGGTCTTGGCCTCGTTCAGTGCACCCACCACACGGCGGTTCTGTTCGGCCAGGTCGAGCTGGCGACGTTGCAGGTCGGCTTCGCGCACCGGCTCGAACAGCGCAGCCTTCAGCTGCAGGTAGCGGCCCAGCTCAAGGTACAGCCGCGCCACGCGTTCGCGCACCGGCCGGTTGGCGAACAACGCGGCCCACAGGATCGACAACAGCCCGTACCAGACCGCACCGGCCAGCAGATGGCTGACCGCTTCCAGTGCGCTGTGCAGGTCGCTGGCACCATGTTGTTCCAGGCCGATCATCGTGTAGATCGCCAGCGTCACCGTGGCCTGGGCAATGGATGCGTAGCGCTCGCCGAGCGCGCCAAGCAGGGTCAGGCCGAAGGTGGACAATGCCAGCGCGCCGATGAAGATCCACGGCCACGGGAACAGCCAGATCACCGAAGCCGCCGCAATGCAGAAGCACAACAGGGACAACACCACGGCCTTGGTCCGGCCCCACCAGTTGTCGTCGGTTTCTGCGATGGCGCTTGCGATGATGCCAAGGAACACGCCGGGCAGGGCGGTCAGCGCCTCGAACTGCCAGCACACGGCCACGGCCGCGGTCAGCGCGATGAACACGCGCAGGCCGTAGCTGGCCTTTTCGTGGGCCCACAGTCGGCTGAGGCGGGATTGGCGGGCGGACATGCAGGCTCGGTGGAAGGGTCTTCCACCATTATTGCGGGCTACGCGTGAAATATGGAGTGCGGACCAACGGTCCGCACCCACGGTGCTGCCGGACCCTACATGTCGAACCGCACGCTCACAGCGAACGTGCGTGGCAGGCCTGTGCCGGCGTTGGACCAGTACTTCCGGTTGGCCAGGTTCTCGACGCTGGCGCGCACGGTCACCGGATGACCGGAGGCGAGCAGGCGGTAGCCGATGCCTGCATTGACCAGCGTGTAATCGGGCAGCTTCAGGGTGTTGTCGGCGTCGTACCAGACATCGCCGTAGTAGCGCACCGCGGCGTATGTTTCCAGGCCATCCACCCACGGCAGCTGGTAGGTGGCGTGCACGACCCCGCTCCAGCGCGCCGCACCGGCGGTACGGTTTCCCTCCTGTGCAGCGCTGGCCGGGGACAGCCTGTCGTAGGTCGGGTCCAGCCAGGTGACGCCTCCGCCAACCGTGAGGACATCGCTGATGTGCAGGTCGGCACTGGCCTCGATGCCTTCGTACAGCGTGATGCCGTCCTGCACCAGGCGCTTGCCGGCCGGTGTGAGTTCATCGATGTTGGCGCCACGTTCCAGCCGGAACGCCGCCACGTTCGCGTTCCAGCGCGCGGCCTCGGCCTTCGCGCCGATCTCGTACTGCTTGCTGAGGGTCGGGTCGAGCACATCACCGGCGTTGACGTAGTTGTTGCCTACGCGGCTGCCCGCTTCCAGCGATTCGATGTAGCTGGCGTAGAGGGTGACCGCCTCGCTGGGCTTGAACATCACGGCATAGGTCGGTGTGACCGGATAGGTGTGGTAGCGGCCCTTGGTCTCGTAATCGTTGTAGCGCCAGCCCGCCAGCACCGACCAGCCGCTGCCGAGATCGACGGTATCGCTTGCGAACACGGCCTGCTGCACGGTCTCGTCGCCACGGGTCATCATCCGTGAACCGACGGCGTCATGGCGGATGTCATGGCGCTGGTACAGGTTGGCGCGGCCGATCAGGCTCCATTCGTAGGGACGGTCCCAGCCCAGCCCGGTCTGGTGACTGATGCCTGCCACCACCTGATGCTGCAGCGGACCGGTGCGGAAGCTGCCCTGCAGCATCGCCTGGGCCAGCCTCCACTCGCTCTTGCCACCCAGTTCATAGACGTTGACGTCATAGCCGCCATTGGGCGAATCGATGTAGGCGAAGATCTTGTTGACGTCATTCCACGAGGTGGTGACGCCGTAACTCAGGCTGGTTTTCCAGTCGCTGTTGATCTGCCAGTCCAAGCGGGTCGACAACAGGCTGGAACGAGTGTCGTAGTAGGTGCCGGGGACACTGTTGCCGGTATTCCCGGCGATCGGTCGCGGCAACGAGGTCAGTCCGCGGAAGTAGTACTGCGGCGATTCCTCGCGCAGGTCGCGTGACTGGAACACGCCGTCGAAGGTCCAGATCAGTGCGTCGCTCAGGCGCGCGTCCAGCGACAGTGCGCCCACCTTGCGATCGACGTGGCCACCATTGAAGGTCTCACCCTTTTCCTCGAAAGCATTGAAGCGATAACCGAACATCTGCTCGTTGCCGAAGCGGCCGCCGGCGTCCATCCCGCCACTGACGATGCCCTGCTCGCGCCAGCCCAGCTGGGCGGAGAAGGTGGGCGTATCGGTCGGCTTCTTGGTGATGTAGTTGACGATGCCACCGGGGGCACCGAAACCATAAAGGAATCCACCCGGGCCTTTCAGCAGATCAACCTGTTCCATCACTTCCAGCGGCCACTCGGTACCCCACGAGGAAACCTGCAGGCCATTGACGCGATAGCTGTCGAAGTTCAGGTCGATGCCGCGGTTGCGGATCGGCGAACTCCAGCCACTGGCATAGGCGCTGACCTGGGTGGTGACCGAAGGGTCGAGCAGGAACGCTTCGCCCAGCGAGACCACCTGGCGCTGCTCGATCTGCTCGCGGCCCACGGCGGTGATCGCAAACGGGGTATCACGCAGCACGCGATCACCAAGGGCGCCGGTATCGGCGTGGGTGCGTTCGGCGGTGACCTTCACCGCATCCAGATCGGTGGCACTGCGGTTCCGATTGGTGCGCTCGGGTACGGACTGGGCATGCGCGGCACAGGCCAGTGACAGGGAAACGGCAAGCAGCGCCGGGCGGCAGAGTGGGTGCAGGAGCATGGTTCAGTCATCCTCGGCGAACGGCCACGCGCCATCCGCCCGCATGGGGGGAAAGGTTGATGGCTGGGATCACGCAGGCTTGCCGGAGAGGGCAGCGGGGCGCCGCGAAGGGGCGCAGGACCATGGCTGGAGGGGAATTGTTCTCTTTTCGTTACAGCACGTCAAACCGGGAGGCGTGCGGACCAACGGTCCGCACCCACCCTCCGCGCCGGTGGCAGTGCCGGCCGCTGGCCGGCAGATTCGCAGTACCGAGAACTAGATCCACGCCATGCGTGGATGGGCTCTACTACGCCCGCTGCGCGCGCTTGAGCAGCTTCGCTTCGCGCCTGCGCGCGCGACGGGCGCGCCAGCGCTCGGCCAGGCAGGAGAAGATCACGTACAGTGCCGGCGTACTGAGCAGGGTCAGGCTCTGCGAGAACAGCAGGCCGCCGATCATCGCGATGCCCAGCGGGCGGCGCAGCTCGGACCCTTCACCCAGGCCGATCGCCAGCGGCACTGCGGCCAGGATCGCGACCATCGTGGTCATCATGATCGGGCGGAAGCGCACGATGCTGGCCTCGCGTGCGGCATCGCGCGGCGCCAGCCCATGCTCGCGCTGCGCCACCAGTGCGAAGTCGATCATCATGATCGCGTTCTTCTTGACGATGCCGATCAGCAGCACCAGCGCGATCATCGAGATCACCGACAGCTCGGTGTTGGTGCCGAACAGGGCCAGCAGCGCACCGACACCCGCCGCCGGCAGCGTGGACAGGATGGTGACCGGGTGGATCAGGCTCTCGTAGAGCATGCCCAGTACCAGATACACGGTCAGGATTGCGGCGAACACCAGGATCAGCATGTCGCTGGGATCTGAGTTGAAGCCGAAGCCCGCATCGTCGGCCAGGCGGATGTCGCCGGGCATGCGCATGCCGGCCACGGTCGCGTCGATGATCGCCTTGGCCTCGCCCATGCTCACGTTGGGAGCCAGGTTGTAGCTGAGGTCCATCGTCGTGTACTGGTTCTCGTGGGTGATCTGCGATGGGGCCAGGCCAGGCATCTGCGTGGCCACCGCGGTGATCGGCACCATGTCGCCGTTGCGTGCACGCACGTACACCTCATCCAGCGCCGCCGGGGTGGCTGTCTGCGAGGGCAGGGCATTGACCACCACGCTGTACTGGTTGATGTCCGAATAGATGGTGGAGATCTGGCGCTGGCCGAACGCACCATACAGCGCGCCGTCGATGGCGCCCACTGTGATGCCCAGGCGCGCGGCCTTTGCGCGGTCGATCTGGATGTTCTGGCGCAGGCCGGCATTGTCCACGTCGGTCCCGACGTCGCGCAGCTTCGGGTTCTTCTTCAGTTCCGCCTGCAGCTTGGGCAGCCATTCCTGCAGTGCGGCCAGGTCGTTGCCCTGCAGCGAAATGCGGTACTGCGCGCCCTGGCTGGAACCGCCGCCATCGTTGCTGGGCAGGTCCTGGATCGCGCGCAGGCGCAGCTGCAGGTCGGGATAGCGATCGGCCTTGGCGCTGAGGCGCGCCAACGCATGCGCGGTGGTTTCGCGGCGGCCGTCACTGCGAGATTTCAGCTCGATGTTGAACTGTGCACTGGAGCCCTGGCGGCCGCTGCCCAGGCGTACACCCACCGTCTTCACCGCCGGGTCGGCCATCAGCATGTCGGTGATGCGGCGCTGGCGCGCGACCATGTCCTCGAACGACACGGTGGCACTGGAGTTGGCGCGGCCCCAGATCAGGCCGGTGTCCTGCGGCGGGAACGCGCCCTTCTTCACCGCGCCGAACAGGAAGATGGTGACGCCGATCAGGATCAGCGGCGTCAGCGACAGCAGCAGCGCGTGGCGCAGCGAGAAGTCGAGGAATACGGTGTAGATGCGCAGCATGCGCTCGTGGCCGGCGTCCAGCCAGCGGCCGAAACGCGACGGCGGCGCGCTGTGGTCGTGCGCGCTGAGGAAGCGGCTGCACAGCGCCGGGGTCAATGTCAGCGAGACGATCATCGAGACCACGATGGCCGCCACCAGGGTGACGGTGAACTCGCGGAAGAACGCGCCCATCATGCCGCTGGCGAACAGCAGCGGGATGAACACCGCCACCAGCGAGGCAGTGATCGAGACGATGGTGAAGCCGATCTCGCGCGCACCGGTCAACGCCGCCTGCATGCGCGGCATGCCCTCGTCGAGGTGGCGCATGATGTTCTCGATCACCACGATCGCATCGTCGACCACGAAGCCGATCGCGATCACCAGCGCCAGCAGGCTCAGGTTGTTCAGGGTGAAGCCCATCACGTACATGACCAGCGCGGCGCCGGCCAGCGACAGCGGCACGGTCACCGCCGCGATCAGGGTGGGTGCCAGCCGGCGCAGGAACAGCGCCATGGTCAGCACCACCATCGCCAGGCTGATCAACAGGGTGATCTGCACTTCATGCAGCGACGAACGGATGGTCGGCGTACGGTCGAAGTACGGCGTCATCGTGGTGCCCGGCTGCAGGTAGTCGCGCAGGGTCGGGATCTGCGCCTTGACCCGGTCCACGGTCTCCACGATGTTGGCGCCGGCGCGGGTGAATACGTACATCACCACCGCCGGTTTGTGGTCGAACCACGCCGCCTGGTAGGCATCCTGCTGGCCGTCGTAGACGTTGGCGATGTCCTTCAGGCGGATCACCCGGCCGTCGCCCTGGGTCTTGACCACCAGGTCGGCGAAGTCGGCGGCGCGTGCCACCGAGTCGTTGGCGATGATCGCCGTGGTGGTGTTGCCATCGCTGAGGAAGCCGGTGGGCGAGGTCACGTTGGCCGCGCGCACCGCGTTGCGCAGGTCATCGGCGGTCAGGCCCAGCGCGTTCATCAGGCGCAGGTTGACGTCCACGCGTACCGCTGGCGTCGACGCGCCAGCGATGTCGACCGAGGCGACACCGCTGATCTGGCGGATGCGCTGCGCCAGCAGCGAGTCGGCCACGTTGTAGAGCTCGTCGGCCGACTGCGTCTGCGAGGTCAACGCGATGGCGATCACCGGGTCGTCGTTCGGGTTCGCCTTCTGGTACATCGGCGAGCCCATGCCCGAAGGCAGGTCGGCCTGTGCCGAGTTGATCGCGGTCTGTACGTCCAACGCGGCCGAATCGATGTTGTGGCCGCTCTGGAAGATCATGAACACCAGCGAGCTGCCTTCCGAGCTCGACGATCGCATGCGATCGATGCCTGGCAGCTGGCCGAGATGGCGTTCCAGCGGCGCGGTGACCGTCGAGGCCATGGTCGCCGCGTCGGCGCCGGACTGGCTGGCATGCACGAAGATCACGGGGATCTCGATGTTCGGCAGCGCCGATACGCCCAGGCGCAGGTAGCAGATCAGGCCGACCATGAACAAGCCGATGGCCAGCAGCGCGGTGCCGATCGGGCGGCGGATGAAGGGGCCGGACAGGTTCATCGTGCGGCCGCCCACGGCAGCGGGGCGTGGATCATGCCTGCGGCTCCTGCAGCGAACCCTCGCGCAGCGCACGCTGTTCGCGGCGGCGCGTCAGCCACTCGGAGAAGCGCTCCATGTACAGGTAGATCACCGGCGTGGTGTACAGCGTCACCAGCTGCGACAGCAGCAGGCCACCGACGATGGCGATACCCAGCGGGCGGCGCAGCTCCGAACCGATGCCGGTGCCCAGCGCCAGCGGCAGTGCGCCGAGCATGGCCGCGGCGGTGGTCATCATGATCGGGCGGAAGCGCAGCAGGCAGGCGCGGCGGATCGCCTCGTGCGCGTTGGCACCGGCGCGGCGCGCCTCGATCGCGAAGTCGACCATCATGATGCCGTTCTTCTTGACGATGCCGATCAGCAGCACGATGCCGACGATGCCATCCACCGACAGGCTCAGCCCGCACAGCATCAGCGCCAGCAGCGCGCCGACACCGGCCGGTGGCAGCGTGGAGATGATCGTGATCGGGTGGATGTAGCTCTCGTAGAGCACGCCCAACACGATGTAGATCACCACCAGCGAGGCCAGCAGCAGCCACACCACGTCGGTCTGGCTGCCGGTGAACTCGGCGGCCTTGCCGATGAACTCGGCATGCAGGTGGGTGGGCATGTCCAGGCTGTCCTTGGTCTCCTGGATCGCTCGCACCGCTTCGGACAGCGAATAGCCCGGCGCCACGTTGAACGACACGGTCACCGCCGGCAGCTGCTGCTGGTGGCTGACCACCAGCGGCGCACTGCTGACCTTGCCTTCGGCCAGCGCCGACAGCGGGATGATGTTGCCGGCGCCGACGGTGATGCCGGTGTTCTGCGCGCCGATGCCGGTGGCGGTGGACGAATTGGAGGAGGTGACCTGGCCGAAGCTGGTGGCATTGGTGCCGGTCAATGCGCCGGCGCCGTTGGAGGCGACGGCCAGCTGTTCCATCAGCGCAGTGCTGGTGCGGAACTCCGGTGCCACTTCCAGCACCACGCGATACTGGTTGAGCTCGGTGAAGATGGTCGAAATCTGGCGCTGGCCGAACGCATCGTAGAGCGTGTCGTCGATGGTCTGCATCGGCACGCCCAGCACGCTGGCCTTGTCGCGGTCGATGTTCAGCTCCAGGGCGCGGCCCTGGTTGGACAGGTTGTTGTCGACGTCGGCCAGTTCCGGGCGCTTGCGCAGCGCTTCGGTCAGGCGCGTGGCCTGGGTCGCCACCGTCGCCGAATCCACGTCCGACAGCGAGTACTGGTACTCGGTGGCGGCCACGCGGGTATCCAGGGTCACGTCCTGCACCGGTTTCAGGTACAGCGCCACGCCCGGAATGCCGGCCACCGCCTTCTGCAGGCGCGGCAGGATCTCCTCCAGCCCATCGCGCTGGCTGCGCTCCTTCAGCACGATCGACAGCTGGCCCTGGTTGAGGGTGGGGTTCATGCTGCCGGCGCCGATGAAGGCCGACACGCCGGTCACGTCTGGATCCTGGCGCAGCGCTTCGGCCACCTGCCTGGTGCGCTGCTCCATCTGCGGGAAGGCGATGTTCTGGTCGGCCTGCACCACGCCGGTGATCAGGCCGGTGTCCTGTTCGGGCAGCAGGCCCTTGGGGATCAGCACGTACAGCAGCACGGTCAGCACCAGCGCGCCACCGGCCACGGCCAGGGTCAGCCGCTGGTGGCCAAGCACCCAGTCCAGGCTGTGCTCGTAGAGGCCGACGGTGCGCGTCCACAGGTTCTGCTTGCCGGCCGCCGCCGCGCGCTCATGCGCGTCCTCGCCCTCGGGCAGGGCATCGGGCTTGAGCAGGTAGGCGCACATCATCGGGGTCAGCGTCAGCGAGATCAGCATCGACAGCACCACGGCGATGCTCAGCACCCACGCGAACTCGTGGAACAGGCGGCCGGTGACGCCGGGCATCAGCAGCAGCGGCAGGAACACCGCCACCAGCGAGACCGTCAGCGACAGCACGGTGAAGCCGATCTGGCGTGCGCCGATCTCGGCCGCTTCCTTGCCACTCTTGCCCTGCTCGATGTAGCGCACGATGTTCTCGATCATCACGATCGCATCGTCGACCACGAAGCCGGTGGCCACCACCAGCGCCATCAGCGAGAGGTTGTCCAGCGACATGCCGGCGAAGGCCATCACCGCGAAGGTGCCGGCCAGCGACAACGGCACCGCCACCGAGGGAATGATCGTGGCCCACAACCTGCGCAGGAACACGAAGATCACCGCCACCACCAGCCCGATGGTCAGGATCAGGGTGAACTGCACTTCATGCACCGAGGCGCGGATGGTCTCGGTGCGGTCGTTGAAGATCTCCAGGTGCACGTCGGCTGGCAGCACGCCCTGCAGCTGCGGCAGGATGGCGCGGATGCGCTCGACGGTCTGCACGATGTTGGCACCGGGCTGGCGGCGCACTTCCAGCAGTACCGCCGGCTTGCCGTCGGCCCAGGCGGCAAGCTGGTCGTTCTCCACGCCATCGATCACCTCGGCCACGTCCGACAGCCGCACCGGGCGACCATTCTTGTAGCTGATGATGGTGTCGCGGTACTCGGCGGCGCTGGCCAGCTGGTCGTTGGTGCCGATGCTGTAGGACTGCGTCTTGCCGTTCAACGAGCCCTTGGGCGCATTGACGTTGGCCTGGGTCAGCGCGCTGCGCAGCTGCTCCAGGGTCAGGCCCATGTTCGACAGCTGCGCCGGATTGACCTGGATGCGCACGGCCGGGCGCACATTGCCGGCGATCGAGACCAGGCCCACGCCCTGCACCTGCGACAGGCGCTGGGCCAGGATGGAATCGGCGTAATTGTTGACGTCGCGCAGCGGTCGCGTGTCAGAGGTCAGTTTCAGGGTGACGATGGCCGCGTCGGCCGGGTTCACCCGGTTGTAGACCGGCTGGTAGGGCAGCGACGAGGGCAGGGTGGCCTGGCGGATCGCCGCCTGCACGTCCTGCGCGGCGATGTCGATGTCGCGGTCCATCGAGAACTGCAGGATGATCGTCGACAACCCGGCCGACGAGTCGGAGGTCATCAGCTCCAGCCCGGAAATCTGCCCGAACTGGCGCTCCAGCGGGGTGGTGACCAGCGAGGCCATGGTGGTGGCGTTCGCACCGGGGTACTGGGTGGTAACCACAAGGCTGGGCGCATCGATTTCCGGCAGCGCCGACACCGGCAGCTTGCGGTAACCGAGGATGCCCAGCAGCAACAGGCCCGCCATCAACAGCGAGGTGGCGATCGGGCGGCGGATGAAGATCGTCGAAAAGCCCACGGACTGATCCTTGCTGGCACTTCAATGTCGGCGCCGGCAGGTCCGCCGGCGCGAGGGAGATCAGTGGCCTGCGCTCAGCGCGGGCCACCACCGCGACGGCCACCGCCGCCCGCGTTCTTCTGTTCGGCTGCCTTCAGTTCGGCCTCGGTCGGCGCGGCCGGGGTCTCGCCCGGCTTCAGCGCGGTGACCTTGCTGCCCGGCTTCAGGCGGAACTGGCCTTCGCTGACCACCCGCTCGCCGCCCTTCAGGCCTTCGGCGATCTGCACCTGGCTGTCGCCCACTTCCACGCCGCTGCGCACGGTCTGCATCTTTACCGTGTTGTCGCCCTGCACGATGTAGACGTACTCGCCATCCGGGCCACGCAGTACCGCCTGGGTGGGGATCACCACGCCGCCGGCAATCGTGCGCAGCTGCATGCGCACGTTGACGAACTGGCCCGGCCAGAGGCCGTTGTCGGTGTTGTCGAACAGGGCGCGCGCCTTGAACGTGCCGCTGTCGGCACTGATCAGGTTGTCGACCACATCGAGCTTGCCGTCGCCGGACAGCACGTGCGAATCGGCGCGGTCCAGCGCCGCCACCGGTACCGTGCCGGCGGCCTGCGCCTGGCGCACATCGCCGAGCTGGCGCTCGGGCAGGTTGAACAGCACGTGGATCGGATGGATCTGGGTCAGCGTGACCAGAGCGGTACCGGCGCTGACCACGTTGCCGGCGTCGACCGCACGGATGCCGGCGATGCCTGAGATCGGCGCGGTGACCCGGGTGTACTGCAGCTGCACCCGCGCCGAGCGCATGCTGGCCTCGTTGGCGGCCACGGCGCTTTCGTACTGTGCCACTTGGTTTCGCTGTGTATCCAGATCGGTCTTGGCGACGTACTGGCGATACTCCGGCGCGTTCGAGCGCTGGTAGTTGGAGCGCGCGGTGGCCAGCAGGGCCTCGTTCTGGCGCTTGGCTGCAGCGGCCTGGTCGTAGCTGGCCTGGGCGGTGCGCGGGTCGATCACCGCCAGCACATCACCCTGCTTCACTTCCTGGCCTTCACGGAAATTCAGGCTCATCAGCTGGCCGCCGACCTGCGGGCTGACGGTGACGGTGTTCATCGCGGTCACCGTACCCAGCGCGCTGGCATACACCGGCACGTCCTGGCGCGTGGCCTCCACCACGGTCACCGGCACTGGACCGGCATTCGGATCTTCGCCGCCCTGGCGCGCGCCCGCAGCAGGTTTTCCAGCCTTGTCCTTGCCCCCGCCAATGACGCGCAGGCCGACCACGGCCAGCACCAGGATCGCCACGACCAGCAGCACGATCTTCCAAACACGTGACATTACGAGGACTCCGAGAGGGCTGGACCGGACGGGACGCCGGGACAATGCGCAAAGCATACCTGTGCCACATCACGTTTCCTGCATGACGGATGGGACGGGCGCTAAGACCGGATGCGGCGCCGGAGGTTCCCGTGGCGCCGGTGTTGCCCTACATTCAGCTGGAACCCTCTTGCTGTGGAGATTGCGATGCGCCGTTCGCTGCTGCTGTCCGCCCTGCTGCTGGCCCTGCCGGCGCTTGCCCATGCCCAGGACGGGCAACGCCCGGAAGTGACCGCCGCCGCGCAGCGGCTGCAGGCCCAGGTGGTCGAATGGCGTCGTGACTTCCACCAGCACCCGGAGCTGTCCAACCGCGAGGCGCGCACCTCGGCCGAGGTCGCCAAGCGCCTGCGTGCGATGGGCCTGAAGCCGAAAACCGGCATCGCCCACCACGGCGTGGTGGCGATCATCGAAGGCGGCAAGCCAGGCCCGAAGATCGCGTTGCGCGCGGACATGGACGCGTTGCCGGTGACCGAGCAGACAGGCCTGCCGTTCGCCTCCAAGGCCACCGACCAGTACCGCGGGCAGACCGTGGGCGTGATGCATGCCTGTGGCCACGACGCGCATACCGCCACCCTGCTCGGCGTAGCCGAAGCGCTGGTATCAATGAAGAAGGACCTGCCGGGCCAGGTGATGTTGATCTTCCAGCCGGCCGAGGAAGGCGCGCCGCCGCCGGAAGAGGGCGGCGCCGCACTCATGCTGAAGGAAGGGCTGTTCGCCGATTTCAAGCCCGAAGCGGTGTTCGGCCTGCATGTGTTCTCCAGCGTGCAGGCCGGCCAGATCGCTGTGCGCGGCGGCCCATTGATGGCCGCCTCGGATCGCTTCGGGATCAAGGTGATCGGTCGCCAGACGCATGGCTCGGCACCGTGGAACGGTGTTGACCCGATCGTCGCCACCGCCGATCTGGTCGGCACCGCGCAGACCATCGTCAGCCGCCGCGCCAACCTGTCCAAGCAACCGGCGGTGCTGACCTTCGGCGCGATCAACGGCGGCATCCGCTACAACATCATTCCCGATGAAGTGGAGATGGTCGGCACCATCCGCACCTTTGACGAAGGCATGCGCCAGCAGATCTTTGCCGACCTGCGCAACGTGGCCGAGCACACGGCCGCCGCGCACGGTGCGAAGGCGGTGACCGACATCTACGAGTCGGAGGGCAACCCGGCCACGGTGAACGACCCGGCGCTGACCGCGAAGATGCTGCCGAGCCTGCAGGCGGTGGTGGGCAAGGACAACGTGTACGAGCCGCCGCTGCAGATGGGCGCGGAGGATTTCTCGCTGTACGCGAAGGAAGTGCCGGGCATGTTCTTCTTCGTCGGGTCCACCAGCGTGGGCATCGACCCAGCGACGGCGCCGGCCAACCATTCGCCGAAGTTCCTGCTGGATGAGAAGGCACTGGATGTGGGACTGCGCGCGTTGCTGCAGGTGAGCCTGGATTACCTGCACGGTGCGGGCACTCCTGCTGGCTGAGGGTTTCCGGCAGGGCTTGCAGCCCTGCACCCGCCGAGACCAAAGCCACGTCAACGGCAAAAGCTGGTTCCCTGAGGGATGGCGGGGTGGGTCCGGTGGCAGGGGACGCTGCAAGTACGTCCATGTAAGCTC